>JANOEF010000712.1:0-15241 GCA_031413075.1 Acidobacteriota bacterium
AATCTTCAAAATCTTCAAAACTCGGCAATTCCGTTAAATCCTTTAGTCCAAATTGAATCAAAAAGTCTTTCGAGGTGCCATACAGCATAGGTTTTCCAACCGTTTCTTTCCGACCTTTGGCTACAATTAAACGCTTGTCTAACAGGGTTTTAATTGCCGAAGTGCTTTGGGTTCCGCGAATTTCCAGGATTTCGGGAACGGTCACGGGTTGTTTGTAAGCAATGACGGCGAGCGTTTCCAAAGATGCCAAGGAAAGCTTGGAATTCGGGCGGGTTTTTAAGAATTTGCGAACATCTTCGTGCAGTTCGGTGCGGGTCGAAATTTGCCAGCCGCCGGCGATTTCGCGCAGCTGCAAACCGCCTTCACGAGTCTCATATTCACGGGCTAGTTCTTCGGCGGCGGATTGCACCAATTCCTCATCTTCGGCTAAAACATTGGCCAGTTCTTTAGCCGAAATCGGCTCTTCCGCCACAAATATTAGGGCTTCCACGACACTCATTAACTCGCCAATACTACGTGCTTGTTTTTCTTCAAACTCCATATTTTTTTAACTACATTAGGAAAATAGGAAAAAATAATCTATCTCTGCTGAGGTTTTTCCAATGCGGTTCAGGTTTTTCTTATCACAATATCCCCAAAAGTTTTTGTTTGCAATAGTTTTACGCTTTCCGTGCGAACGATTTCCAGAACCGCCAGAAAGGCCAAAACAAGTTCTTGTTTAGTTCGCAAGGACTCAAAAAATTCGCCTAAGTTCAACTCTTTAGTTTTGAAAATACGCGCTTTTAAGTTTTTTAACATATCTGCCAGCGACATCTCTTCGCGGGCGATTTCCATCTGCACTTCTTCTTTTTGTTTGGTTAAAATTTTCTGAAAAACTTTTAATAAATCAAAAACTGAGGCATTGATCTCCGAATTATTTTCGTCCGTTTCAATCTTGCCGCGTTGAAAAATTGATTGTTCAACCGTAGTTTTTTCCCAGAGCATTTGGGCCGCGTTTTTGAACTTTTCGTATTCAATAAGCCGGCTTAACAAATCCTTGAGCGGGTCTTCGGCCTCTTCCTCGGTTTCCTCAAGGATCTCACGCGGAAGCAGCATTTTCGATTTTATTTCGATCAGAGTCGCCGCCATCACCAAAAAATCTCCGGCTACCGAAATATCAAGTTTTTCCATCAAACGGATATATTTCAAATATTCATCCGTGATTTTGGCAATCGGGATCTCGAAAATATTAGCCTGTTCCTGACGAATCAAAAACAGCAACAGGTCAAGCGGACCGGCAAATGAGCCGAGCGTCAGTTTGAGCTCATCACGTGATTCGGCGACGATCTGCGGTTGTTCTTTATAAAAATCAAAGACAAGTTGTTCGGGTTGTTGTTCCATTGAAAGGAAATATTCTAACGCAAAGTCGCCGGGAAACTAAGGCGCAACGTAATAACTCCGGCAGATATTCATTTTCGCTCAAAAAAATTATCTCGCTCAACCCGGCAAATACGGGTCGCAAATGATTGATAAAAAGTATCGTAACCTTTTTTCTGAGCCAGTTTATGTTCCGGATTTTCGCGCCATTTGGTAATAGAATCCAATGAGTTCCAATAACAAATCGTAATGCTCAAACCATCACCAGCCGCGTGCTCCATCCCTAAAAAGCCATCTTGTTCAGCGGAAAGTTTCGCCATCTGTTCGGCTAAATCGCTATATCCAAACTCGCCCTCGGTTCTCACCGAAGTAAAAATGACGGCATAATAGGGTGGTTTGGGAATTTTTGAAATCATAGTGGAATGTTACCGAAAATTGAGTGATTTTTCAAAAAATCAGTCAATTTTTATGTGCCTTAAATCTGAATTGGTATTATTCTTGAGATGTTTTATCAAAGAAAGCCTCATACCCCTAAAATCAACTAAAGATATATGTTTCTGATAATGCTACGCTGGAAATAATTTGCTATTGTTAAAATTTTTTTGAAATCTAGTTTGTCAGAAAGGAGAATAATTTATGAAATCGGGTAATTATCCATTGAGCCGCAAAGACAAGATCGTTATTCAAGAACTTCGTGACGAAGTTTTATTTATGATTTACAGAAAAACAAAGCGCTATGCTTAAATCAAACATCCGCCATGATTTGGCAGGAATGTGACGGCACCAAATCCGTGACGGAAATCAGTCAAGTTTTGAGTAAACAACTTAAATCAAACGTGAGCGACGAAATTGTTTGGCTGGCGCTGAATCAGTTCAAGGCGGACGATCTTTTGGAAACAAACGACGATTTTGTGACTCCGATGGATGGCTTAAGCAGACGTGAGATTGTCAAGCGAATCGGCTTTGCCTCTCTCGTCGCACTTCCGATGATTTCGGCTGTCATAGCGCCGACTGCGCTTCACGCTCAATCAGGTGCGTCGAATGCTTGTGCGGGTCAGGGTGGCGGTGCTGGCGCTTTTCTTGACGGGTCTTTTTGTACCGTAAATGGTGATTGCTGCAGCGGAATTTGTGCGCAAGGTTACTGTGGAACGCCAACCTCGATCTATAATGTCGAGGCGGCAAAGTGTTGCCCAAATTTTTGCAACGCTCTTGCAAGATCAGGAGACGGAGGTCGGCCGATTGGCGCGACTTGTACCATCAATGGCGATTGTTGTAGCGGGATTTGCGCGCAAGGACTCTGTGGCTCACCAACTAGTATTCCAAATATCAATGCGGCCTCTTGCTGTTCTACTTAATCGAGATTTGAGACAGAAAAGGGCGAAGTTGGAATCTATCAGCTTCGCCCTTTTTTTTCTGAATTCTACAATTTTGCCTTTTAACTTTTACCTTTTTCCTTTCCCCGCCCACGCACGAGGTCTTTGAGTTCGGTCATAAATTCGGAAACATCTTCAAATTCGAGATAAACCGAGGCAAATCGAACATACGCAACTTTGTCGAGCGTTTTGAGGCGAATCATTATCAACTTTCCGACTTCGCTGGTGGAAATTTCGCGTTCGGGAATCTCCTGGACATTTCTTTCGACCTAATCAACGATTGATTCAAGTTGATTAGCGGAAATCGGACGTTTTTCGCAAGCTCGAAGCAGTCCGCTCATAATTTTGTTGCGGTCAAACACCTCACGCCGCCCGTCCTTTTTAACCACCATATAGGGAATTTCGTCAATCCGTTCATACGAGGTGAAACGCCGTCCGCATTCCAGACACTCGCGCCGCCGCCGAATCGAATCGCCGTCTTTAGCCTCGCGCGAATCAACTACTTTATCTTCTAAAAAATTGCAAAATGGACATCTCATACGATTTTAGATTGTGGATTGTGGATTTTGGATTGTCTCCAATCTGCAAAATTCAACTTTTATAAAAAGACAAACATTTTACCTTTTACCTTTTTTACTTGTGCCTTACGCCTCCGCGTCTGGGCTTTCCGATTCAATTTCCTCGACTGCATTTTCCGATGACAACAAACTTCTGAATTTTTCGATGGTGATGTCGCCGTGGAAAAAATAAAAAACCCCAAAAAATATCGCCGGCGCAAAATAGACGAGGTGCATAATAATCGCTACGGCAAACGCCAAATCTTTGTCAATGCCTAGAAAAATCAAGCCGCCGGCGGTCGCCACATGAAAAGATCCGGCCGCCCCGCCTGGTGTCGGAACCAGTGAACCGAGTGCCGCCCACCACATCACAAAAATTGATTGGCTAAAATTCATCTCAATCCCAAACCCCAGAATTACTAACCAAGTCGGAACTGAAATTGCCAACCACAACAAAAAACTCCAAAAGGCAACCGTTACCACTTCACGCCAATCTTTAAGTATCGCCAAAGACGCTGCCAATTGGCGTAAAATACTTAGAAAAATTCCGCCAATTCGATTTTGGAAAAGTTTTTTCCCGCCAAACCAGGTTACTACTTTTTCCGAATGTTTCTGGTAAATGTATAAAAACGAGAAACCAATTAACACTCCAAAAAGCATCACCAGAGCCAAAATTTTTACCGTATTAAACTGGCTTTCCTCGCCCGGCGGAGCAGTCAGCCACATCGAATTTACCGCAAAAAAGCAAATCAGGGCGGCTAAATCAAAAAGTCTTTCGACCCCGATTGTGACCAAAGCGGCACTCGGACGCACCCGTTTATCCCGCATCGGCAACCACATCGGACGAACAATTTCGCCCGCCCGTCCGACAAAAAAGACTGCCGTAAATCCAACCGTAGTCGTGGCAAATAGCTCTTTCAAAGAAGTTGGGGTAATCGGCTCAAGCAATACCTGCCACCGTTTGGCTCGCAACAAATAGCCTAAACAAATAATCAAGACAGCCGTCATTAAATAATAAGGATTGGCTTTTTGCAGGCTTTGACTCACCTCCGCCCAATTCAAATTTCGTCCAAAAAACCAAAAAATAAATATTGCAAATAATGCTAAAATTATAAACTTGAGATACTTTCGCAATTCTTCTTACCGACCTTAAAATATGTTATGTTGTTTAAAATTGTGTTAATTAACAATAAAGACACAAGATACAGCATTTTCCGGCAAAACTACAACGGTTAAGTAATTGATAATTGATAATTGATAATTGATAATGATTAGTTACAAGGCAAATTGGGATAAGACTTCTCTTTGATTATCTATCAATTATCCACGTAATTTAGTTGGAACTTTTTGAAATTCCCTTTCGTAGAAACTATCTGACAAGGTTAGACTTAATGCCTTGTTGCTTTGAAGAGAAAGGCATTTGCTTTTTGGAGAATAACTTAATTGGAAGCAGTTAAAGCATTGGCAACTGTAAATGGCGCAGATCTTGTTCGGCGTTGTCGCACGGGTGACGGTTCGGCTTGGGAAGAGATTGTGACAACCTTTTCGCGGCGAATTTTTAACCTTGCGTATCGTTTTACTTCGAGTGTTGAGGCAGCCGAGGATTTAACTCAAGAAGTTTTTATCCGAATTTACCGCACCCTCGAACAATATGATGCCAAACAGGGAGATTTGTCGAACTGGCTGATGCGATTGGCGCGGAATCTGATTATTGACGATTACCGGCACCGCCAACGCAATCCGCAAAACACCTACGCCGAAGATGTCGAAGAACATTCGTTTCATCTGAAAGCCGTCGGCGGTTCGATGCAAAAGGAAATGGAGCGTCGTGAAATGGCCCGACAAGTCCAAGAGGGAATTGATAAACTGCCGACGGATTTACGCACCTGCGTCATCCTGCGCGACATCGAAGAATTGAGTTATCAGGAAATAGTTGAACTTTTACAAATTCCTGAAGGTACCGTCAAATCGCGAATAAATCGCGGCAGAATTGAATTAGCCAAAATTTTACGAAGAATGCGGGTCGTAAATATTTGAATCAGCAAAAAATATGAAGATTAACTGTCTAGTTGAGAAAGATTTTGAAAAGATTTGATTTTTAACAATTTTCCGGGATTTGAGACTTTATCATGACCCCAAATGTTAGCTGATTTCGTTTAACCAAATTGAGAGATGCTAATTTTTAGACCTTCGGATGATTCAGACATAATCTTTGGAAAATTTAATATAAGTTTTATGAACTATGAAAACGAAAAAATAATCAGCTGTTGTGATTTTGAGGAACACCTCACCGATTATCTGGACAATACGCTTGAGAGACAAACCCGGAAGGCCGTTGCCGCGCATGCGCTTCGTTGCCCACTCTGTCATTCGCTTTTGAATGAAGTCAAATCGGCCCTCGAAGTGTGTCACGAAATTGCTGTTCCAAAAACTCCGATGACTCCGCTGGAAGCTCGTATTCTTTCGATGACGATGCCTGAAACGGCCATGGGTTGTAATGTGTTCGAAGAATATTTGACTGATTATTTAGATGGTTTTCTACCCGCCTCGCTTTTTCATCGTTGGGAGCGCCATGCTGTATTATGCGAAAGTTGCACTGATTTACCCGGTGAAGTCGTGCGCACCATCGCTGCTTGTTATACTTATAAAGCAGATGAACTTCCACTCCCGCTTGGGCTTCACGAAAAGATTTTGCAATCAACTCTTGGTACCGGGAAAGCCATTGCGGTCAAAGCCTCGTGGACATCGAGTCTTACCGATTGGCTGCGCGGGTTGAAAATACCGATCACCGTTCCCCAACTGGCACCGGTTGCCATGATGTTAGTGGTTGCCTTTTTCGTTTTTAGTCAGACTGTTTCGGCCGATGGCTCAATCAGCGGAATGTATCAAAAGAGCGTTGAGTTAGCTCAACAAACTTATCAACAAAGCGCGAATATTTGGGAACCCGAAAAAACTAATCAAGAAACAATTGTGAACGAGGGGAATTAAGAGATGAATTGTGCTTATCATTTGGTCAATACGGCCGTAGTTAGTTGTAATGGGTGCGGAAAACCGCTCTGTCCGGCGTGTGACCATCGTATCAAAGGCTTTCCGTTTTGTCAGGATTGTATTGTGGCCGGAGTTGAACTGTTGCGTAATCGCGGAAACGAAGCTTCCTATGTCCCACTCGTCAAAAAACAAACATCACCTTTTTTAGCCTTGATTCTCTCGTTTATTTGCCCCGGATTAGGAGCCGCCTATAACGGTCAAACATCCAAAGCACTGGTTTATTTTGCGATTTTTATTGGACTTTTTCAGATGGCAATTCTGACTGGCGGAACGGCGCTTTTTGTTTTTGGTTTTATGGGAATGTGGCTGTTTGCTGCGGTAGATTCGTGGCGGACGGCTCAATTGATTCGGGCAGGAGTTACACCCGATGGCGCCCAAGACCTGATTGTTCAACGGTTTGCGGGAAATCCCAAGTTATGGGGCATCGTCCTTTTAGTTATCGGAACTTTGTTTTTCTTGCAAATGTTTGTGCGCGTTGGGTATCTCTTACGCTCGGCTCTGCCCGTTTTGATAGTTGCCCTGGGAGTCTATCTGCTGCGTGGTTTTGTTCTCAAAAACAAAACAGAGAAATTTTGGAATAAAGATGATAAAAAAGGATTAACTGACACGAGTTTTAGGACAGGGGATTTTGATGTTCGTCATGATTATCCAAATCAAAGTTCGTCAAAGTCTTGGAAATCGAGATATTAAGGTGTAGAATAATCCTTGAGATTTTGAAGATTCTCCGGAATTTGAAAATGGAATCGAAGTAGTTTTAATCATCTCTAACGATTGGGGCTCTTGATTAAAGATCATAAGCAGGTTTTTTGGAAGGATTTAACATTATGCAATATTTGAAAGTTGGCGGAATTTTAGGTAGTGTTTTAGCTTTAATAGCTCTCGTAATGGTTTTTATCAAACAATTAATTGCGTTTGTCGGGTTTCTAACCTTTGCTATCAAGGCGGTCATAGTCTTGGCTTTTGTGGCACTCATTCTTGGAGTCGGAATCTTTATCATTCGCTCGTGGGGCAGCAGTCGCCGCCGTCAAGAAAAAGATTAATTAGTAGTTAAATCTACCATTTATCAAGATCAATAAACCAAAAAGCTAATTTCAACTTGCTTTTTGGTTTATATTTATGTTATCTTTTCGCTATTCGTAACTAAACAATAATTTAATAATACGGTTACTTATTTACCCCCGGTGAGGACTAAATGAGGTTTTAATGTCCTTAAATTGTTCTCAAATAAGGATTTTGCGTCAGTTGCCGAAGTGTCAGGCAATGCTTTCGTAGATTCCGCCCAGTTGAAATCTTTTTTCAACGCGAAATCAAAAAAAGGAGCGTATAAAACAGTAAATGCAAAAAGACGACCGCTATTACACTTTTCTTTTCAAGCATTCTTCCCAATCAAAAATTTACATCCGTCGGATCGAAGTTTCAAAAAAATGGTTGCAGACCTGCGCCGCAAGTGTGGTAATCTCGCTAGGATTAGCCTCTGCCGGAGCAGTTGGGGCAATGAAAACTGATGGTTTTCAAGCCAAAAATATTATTGAAACATCTCCCATGGCTCAATTTAGTGCGGTTCAACCGGTTCAACCTCAAAAGGAAGTCAAAACTATCAATTATGAACGTCCAACCATTTCAAACAGTTTGAATATGGGGGGACCATCTTCGCCTTTTCAACTAAGTAATGTGGGAGAAAGCGAAGAAAACGAGATGGAAGCGCTTTTATTGAATATTGAGCGCACCAGCAACCCAGAGTTTTTGCCGACCATGTGGTCACATCTGGGCAAAATCAACAATGAATATGGTTTTCGTCGTAACCCATTTGGTGGACGCAGTTATGAATTTCACCCAGGTTTAGATATTGACGGTGAAAAGGGCGATGTAGTGGTTGCCCCCGCGAATGGCGTAGTGGTCAAAGCCGGTTGGCAAGGCGGATACGGAAATTTGATTGAAATTGACCACGGCAACGGCTTGAAAACCAGATATGGACATCTTTCCAAAGTAGAAGTTTCTATCGGTGATTCAGTGCAACGCAGTCAGCAAATTGGATTCGTCGGCTCTACCGGACGTTCAACCGGACCACATCTTCATTACGAACTCCGTCTGAACGAAAAGGCAATCAATCCGCGCCGATTTTTACCGCCCGAAATGCCAAACTAAATTTTATTTTGTCAGGAATCCGAATTTTGAAGGACGAGTTGATTTAAGGCTCGTCCTTTTTGTTTGAAAATAGAATATAGAAAAGCGGAAAAAAGTTTGAACTTCTCAAAAAAAAATCTCGTAAGGCTAAATTGGAGGTGAGATTTTAGCGATGCGAGAACCTTATATTGCAGGAGTTTTGAGTTTTTTAATTCCGGGCGTCGGACAAATTTACAACGGTCGGGTGATAGTCGGTCTGTTGTGGTTGATTTTGACAGGAGTTTCATGGATTGGCTCGGCCGGCACACTGGGTTGGGTAGTGCATTTAATCGCCGCTTGGTGTGCCTACAGTTACGCCAAAGAGAATCCAGTTAGATAACAGTTTCCCATACAGACAGTCCTCCTTCGGAGCCTGGTGTTTTCTAGCATCAGGCTTTTTTAGTTTTCAAAATTTGGTAATTTAACGTAAGATATAACACAACATTTATGGTCAAAGAAGGATTTCCGTTTGTTGGAATTACACTTTTAATTTCGTTGATTTTCGCTTTTTTCGGGCTCTGGATCGGCGTCGTGATTTTTGGGTTGCTGACGGTGTTTATGGCATATTTTTTCCGTAATCCGCATCGCAATATTCCTCAGGAACCAAATATCATTGTTTCGCCGGCGGACGGCCGCGTGACCCGGGTTGAAGAAAATGAAGCAGGACAGTTTGTCAGTATTTTTCTTTCGCCGTTGGATGTTCACGTTAATCGTTCGCCGATTGCGGGTAAAATAACGAAAGTCAATTATATTCATGGAAAAAAAACGCCCGCGACCAGCAACCAGGCAAGTTTGATAAATGAGCGCAATTCGCTGTTGATCGAAGGCGAAAAGATTACCGTCACCGTCACCCAGATTGCCGGAATTGTGGCTCGGCGAATTGTCTGCTGGAACAAAGAAGGCGATAGTCTGGAACGCGGTCAGCGTTTCGGACTCATCAAATTCAGTTCGCGGACTGATTTACAAATGCCGGGAAATGTTGAAGTGTTAGTCAAAGTTGACGATAAGGTAAAAGGCGGAGAAACCATAATTGCAAGAATCAATGACTGAACAAACAGAACAAAAAATCGAACACAAAGGATTCAAAAAAGGGCTTTACTTGCTTCCTTCATCATTTACGGCGGCGAATATTGCGATGGGGTTTCTTGCGGTAATTTGGTCGCTCAGAGGCTTTCAGATCGTAGTGCAAGACCCCGAAAAAGCCTCAGTCTATTTTAATTACGCGGCCGTTGCCATCGGATTAGCCATTCTTTTTGATACTTTGGATGGCCGCGTGGCGCGAATGACCAAAACTACGACCGAAATCGGGGTTCAGCTCGATTCGTTTGCCGATGTTTTGACTTTTGGGGTGGCGCCGATAGTATTGGGATATAGTTGGGCCGTGGGGGCCGTTTTCAATGAGCAAAGTCAGATTCACGGATTAGGTGTCTTTGTCCTGTTTATGTATGTCATGTGCGGAGCCTTTCGACTTGCGAGATTCAATTTGCAAGCACTTCGCCCACGAGTTTTGAAAGAAGGTTCAGCACACCTCGATAAGAAGAATTTTGTTGGTTTACCGATTCCACCAGCGGCCGGTTTATTAGCCTCGATTATTCACTTTACTCCAATGCCATTAAATACTTACGGTGAAGTAAGCGGCGGTTTTTATGCTGTTTTGATAATGATTTTGATGGCAATTCTGGGATTTTTGATGGTCAGTACTTTGCGCTATTCGAGTTTTAAATCAGCCGGAACCGGCAGAAGCAGTATCTATTTGATAATCGGGTTGGCGGCCTTTGGGATGAGCGTTTGGCTGTATTCCAGATATGTTTTATTGATTTTGTCTTTGATTTATGTCACTCACGGAATCATTTGGTATTTATTTAGTTTATTACGTCCGGCCAAACCGATTGAAAATACCCAACCACAAGAAGGCTGAATTTCCAGCTAAAAAAAACTTCCGTTTTATTCTGTTCTAAATCCCACACGAAATTGTTTCGGCGGATGACCCTCTTTGCCGTAATTTTTCGTTTATGTTGGTAGGATGTCAAATATATTAATTTTGGGGATTAGATACTTATGAGCCTATTTACCACAAAACTAGCCGTCATTTTCTTAGTTTTGTTGGCGTTTCAATTAATAAATGTGCAAGAAAAACCGGCGGCGATACTGATAGATTCCTTTCAATATTCAAACTCCGAAGATGCCAGTTTAAGAATTGACATCTTGAGAAATGTACTGAACCAAGCTCCTGATAAGGGTGGTTACATCATTGTGTATGGTGGAAAAATTAGTAAGAAAGGAGAAATCGAAGCACACATTCGCGGAATCAAACAAGCGTTTGTGCTAAAAGGGATTGATTATCAAAGAGTCCCGATCATGAAAGGTGGTTATCGGGAGAAAGTCGCGGTTGAATTTTGGGTTCTGCCCGAGGGGGTTGATTTACCAAAGTTGACTCCAACTATTGATGCCAAAAAAGTTCGGATCAAAGGAGTATCAAGAAAAATAATTCCCTATGAATGTTGCTTTTAGCACAAATAAAACGGTTTGAAGTAATTATTCTGTCGGGATTTTGACACCACTTGATCTATTATTCACGGAGGAAAAATGAAAAATTTGATGATGCTGCTGGTCTTCTTTATCTCGTCGGCGGTAGCGGATGCACAAGTCGTGCCGATTTTGGATTTGAAAGCCCGGGGATTACTGGGCGGTGTTATTGACGGCAAATTTGTGCCGGCAGAAACGGCATTTAAAGCGCTGGAAAAGAATCAAAAATACGGCATCTTTAGTCTCGGAGGAGGCAGGTCAACGGATGATCTGTCAATCACCATTAATGCACCACGAGATCGCGGACCCTGCAATGATTTTTATTCCATTTCAAGAGAAACCGAAATAGAACCGGGTGTGGCAGTCGGAGCAAATGCGAATTGGAATGTTTTGCCACAAGCGATGAGCAAGATTAGTTTGACCGATAAGACCTATTTGAACATAGTCAGCAATATTTTGAAATCAAAAGGATTACCGCGATCCAAAGCCCGGCTTGAACAAGCTTTGCGGGTTGACCTCGAAGGTGATGGAGTTGACGAAGTAGTTTTAACCGCCAGTTCTTTTCGAGGAAATATGAAACCAGCTGCCAAAACCGGAGATTATTCGTTTGTGGTGGTCAGAAAAATTATCGCCGGAAAAGTTAAAAACATTTTGCTGGGTGGAACTTATATCAAAAAGAGCGTCGAATTTGGTGCGCCGAGCCGTTTTGAACTTTCCGGTGTGGCCGATTTGGATGGCGATGGACAAATGGAAATCGTCATTTATACCGAATATTACGAAGGCAGCGGAGCCTGGGTCACACAAATTAAAGACGGCAAAGAAGTTGAAGTTAAGGAATTAAGAACGAGTTGCGGCGTTTAAGAGAAAAACTCCGCCATCTTTGCAACTACATAATCCTGCTGTTCCTTAGTCATTTCGGGGAAAATCGGGATAGCTAAAGTCTCCTTGGAGGCTTTTTCGCTTTCGGGGAAGTCGCCTTCTTTTAATCCAAGATAATCAAAACATTCTTGTAAATGCAGCGAAACAGGATAATAAATGTCTGTGCCGATTTCATTGCCGGTCAAAAATTGCCGGAGTTCATCGCGTTTTTCGGGAACGCGGATCACATATTGATTATAAATGTGACGGACACTTTCGCGCTCAAAAGGGAGCCTGATTTGCTCGGTTAAACCGGCGTCGGTAAATAACTCCCGATAGCGGTCTGCGTTAGCTTTTCGTTTATTGGACCAAGCATCAAGGTATTTGAGTTTTACTCTTAAAATCGCGCCTTGAAAACCGTCAAGGCGTGAATTGATGCCAACCCATTTGTGAAAGTAGCGCACCGGCATTCCGTGATTGCGCAAAGCAAAAAGTTTGTGCGCCAATGCTTCATCATTAGTCGTCATCATCCCGCCATCGCCCATTCCGCCCAAGTTTTTCGAAGGGTAAAAGCTAAAACAGCCGATTTCCGACATTGCGCCGGCGCGTCTTCCGGCATCTTCGGCACCGATGGCTTGCGCGGCATCCTCAACTATTGAGATGCCATGCTTTTGGCAAATTTCACGGAGTTCATCCATCTTGGCGCATTGTCCAAAAAGATGAACCGGTTGGACGGCTTTTGTCTTATCAGTAATCTTGGCTTCAATTTGTGAGATGTCAAGATTGTAGGTATTTGGATCAATATCAACCAGGACCGGTTTCGCTCCAAGCCGCGTAATCGCGCTCACGGTCGCCCACCGCCAACACCCTGATCGTGCACAAGGCGGACATGTTCGGCCTGGCCCAGCTGCATCAGATCCGCGGCCGGATCGGGCGGTCCAAGGCGCGGGCCTTCGCCTATCTGACCACACCGCCGGAGAAGCCGATCAGCCTGTCGGCCGAGCGGCGTTTGCAGGTCTTGCAGTCTCTGGACAATCTGGGGGCGGGGTTCCAGTTGGCCAGTCACGATCTCGATCAGCGCGGCGGGGGCAATCTGCTGGGCGACGAACAGTCGGGTCATATCCGCGAGGTCGGGGTCGAGCTCTATCAGCAGATGCTGGAGGACGCCGTCGCCGAGCTGCGCGAGAAGGGCGGGGTCACAGCCCCCGATCGGGGTTGGTCACCGGCTATCAATGTGGGTGCCGCGGTCCTGATTCCAGAGGATTATGTCGCCGACCTGAACGTTCGCCTGAGCCTGTATCGACGCCTCTCGGACGCGGAGCGGAGCGAGGACCGCGAGGCTCTGGCCGCCGAACTGATCGACCGCTTCGGGCCCTTGCCTGATGAGGCGCAGCAGCTGCTGCGGATCGTCGGCGTCAAGGCCAACTGCCGCACGGCCTCGATCGAACGCATCGACATCGGGCCCAAGGGCTGCGTCCTGACGCTGCGCGACAACCGCTTCCCCAATCCGGCCGGCCTGGTCGGCCTGATCCAGAAGAACCATGCGACGTGGAAGATACGGCCGGACCAGAAGATCGTTGTGCTCGGCGACTGGCCCACGCCCGACGACCGCTTGAAGGTCGCCGAGCGCATCACCGCCGATCTGGCGCGGGTGGCGGGAGCCTGATCACTGCGGGCCCCGGGCGTCAGGCCCGGATCGGTTGGGCTTTCCGGGCGTCGAGGTCGGCCGAGGCGCGCTCCAGAACGGCGGCGGGGCTTTCACCCGACGCCACCTCGGCGGCGCCGATGTCGAACTCCACGACGAAGGGCGAGCGGTCCGGACCGGCGTCGAAGGCGGTGCAGCCGATGACGGCGGCGATCCGCTCGGCGGCCAGCCGCGCGGCCGGGCCGGGGGTGGCGGGCAGGGCCAGTGCGAACACATCGGGAGACAGACGGGCGGCGGTGTCCTCAACCCGGACAAGGCGCGAGACCATGGCGCCGATCTGGGGCATGGCGCGGTCCAGCCAGCCACCGGCGCGGGCCTGGGCGAGGGCGGGCCCGTCAGCGACCCTCAGCACACAGACCGACAGGGGGCGCCGCCGCGATCGCGCGCCCTCGGCCAGACGCGCCAGATGGGCGGCGAACAGATCGCGGGTGAACAGGCCGGTTGAGCCGTCCATCAGACCGGAGCCTCGCGCCGCCTCCAGGGCCCGCCGGATCGCCTGATGCCGACGATGGGTGCGGGCCAGGGTCAGGACGCGTTCGGCGGTCTCAGGCTCGGGCGTTCCGGCGGCGGTGACGTCCGCGAAGCCCCGGTTATAGAGCTCGTTCAGATTGATCTCGCCGGCGGTACGCAGATAGAGGACCAGGGGGATGTGATAGAGCCGCGTGTTGCGCTTCATGCCCGCGGCGATCGACAGGGCAGGCGCATGGTCGGGCGCGCCCCAAAGCACGGCGGCGTCGAAAGCGCTCTCATGCAGATAATCGAAGGCGGTGTAGGGCGTCGGCGCCGCCACGATCTCGGCGCCCGCAGCCGCCAGGGCGTTGGACAGGGCGATGAAGCGATGATCGGCCCCGCCGGCGACCAGAATTCTGAGCGGAGCGGGCTCGGCCTCGGCCACGGCCAGGGTCGCGCCGTTGACGGCGAAGGTGGCCTGGCGCAAGCGGAATTCCTCTTCCGCGATGGCCGCCCTGACCAGCTGTTCGATCCGCAGAGCCGCCTGGGCGGGATGCGGCGGCTCGGACATGCCCAGGTCCACCCCCGGGGTATCTAACGCCCTCGCATTGGGGCCTATGCCGATAACGGGCAGGCGGCGAGCGCCCGCGGCCGCCTGCAATGTCAGGGCCAGGCCAGGGAAGTCGGGGTGCGCGGCATCGACAATGACGGCTTCCAGCACGAAATCCGTCAGGGCGGCGCAGGCCGCGGCCGTGGACCGGGCGGTCATGGTGCGCCAGCCCAGGGAGTCGAGGCCCCGGCACAGCGGGCCGACCAGATCGTCCGTCTCCGCGACGATCAGAACACGAGGATCGGCGCTCAAACAGACGTCTCCCTACCGCACAGTCGCCGCCCGCGCGGTCCCTGAAAGCGCGCGGACCATAACGACCGCCCGGCGGCGGACGCAACGGCCATGGTCCGTGTAATGCGAAAACTTCACCTGATACGGGCGCGGCTTCCACCACCGCCGTTTTGCGCTAAGGTCCGACGTTGACAGAGGTGGGGACCGGTTTGAGCGGACTGACTACGGACATCGGCGCGGCCGAGCTTTCGCCCGGCTTCTGGGGCCGGCTGTCGATGCGGGCCTTCGCTCGTAGTTGGGGCCGCGACGTCATGCTCTACACGGGCGGGGTGTCGTTCTTCGCCCTGCTGGCCGTGTTCCCGGC
>JANOEF010000713.1:0-5797 GCA_031413075.1 Acidobacteriota bacterium
TGGAATGAGAGGCCGGCAAAGAGTGTCTGAAGCCTCAGACGGTGATGAATTGCTGCTAAGTGATTATTCGGTCTCTGTTGGCACCGGCACTGCACAGGCATCAGAGATTGTACGATTCGCGCCGGTGTTGTATACACACTCATCGAAGCAAATGAAAACTACAGTGGCGGTGAAAATCCCAATGTTGATAACACCGAAATTTTCAACGAATGCTGGCGAATTTTGAGCGATCTGCGGGAAAAACTGGAAAAGCGTTTTTCGGTCAATCGTCACCAAACTTGTGATGGATACGAATATTATCAAACACCCGATAAAACTTACGAAGGTTCGCTCAACACTTTTGAGGGCGATATGGTCGAATGGATGGTGCATTCGTGGATCGGAAATCGGAAGGCGAGCATTTTGGATATGAATTTTACGGTGTGGCTCGGTCCGCAGATTGATGTTCCGCATCTGGGCATCGTCTTCGGAACCATTCCCAAAATTTATCACTATTCAGATTGTCTGCCGCGTCGTGATCTAATGACCAATCACGATTATTTGCAAAAATATTACGAGCCGTTTAATCAAGATTTTCTTAAACTACGTGGTGATTCCCGTTTTGAAACGATGGTCAGTCACGGCAGTTATATGAGGGCCATTCTAACCCCGATTGCGGCAAACTGTGCGGCTGAGCGAGATTTGAAAATCATTCCGGTTTTAGAAGAATACGTGCATAAACTTTTTGATTATTGGCTCAATTTAGTTGAAAATGCGGAGATTTTGCCTGAATCAGAACAACGCGAAATTCAAAAACGGGATCACTATTTGCGCCAGGCTTGTTACAAGTTTGATCCGATGAATGCGCTTTCGCGCAGATTTTTGGGCGATGATTTAACCGACACCCTGGTTAATGCCCGAATGGGACGCGACCAAATCAAAGCCACAGGAGGCGTGCTAATTTAATGTTTTTATTCGGCTTATTTCCAAATACTGATATCCTGATTGACATTGTCAACGCCTCGTTTGTGATCATTGTTCCGACCCTCATTTATTCGTGGATGAAAGTGAGAAACGGCGAATATGCACTACACAAAAAAGTTCAGCTGACCCTGTTTGCCGTGCTTTTTGTCGCAGTAATTCTCTTTGAAGTTGATTTGCGGATGCGCGGCGGGATTTTTGAAATGGTCAAAGACAGCCAATTCGCCGGCACGCTTTGGTTGAATTCACTGATTTGGTTTCATATGTTTGTTTCGATTACCACGAGTTTTATTTGGATAGGTTTAATCGCCGGTTCGCTCTGGAAATTTGCTTCGCCGCCGGTTCCAAATGACTTTAGCTCAAGGCACAGGTTTTGGGGTAAAATCGGGATGATTGATATGATTTTGACCGGTGTCACCGGCGTTATGCTTTATGTCTTGGGCTTTGCGATGATGAAATAAAATTATGTTTCTAATGTGGTTACTCTGGTTAACAATTGTAATTGGCGGGTTTTATTTGGGGATCGGCTACGGCTATGAAATGTATCGGAGCGGATTTGAAGTTTCGCTACTGCTAAACGCTTTAATTTATTGCGGTTGTGCGCTCTTTTGCACCCCGAAATTGTTAAAATTATTTGTTCAGAAATAGAAACAAATCAATCCAAAATCTAACATCCAAAATCTAAAAAATATGGAAATTGGTGGCGTAAATATTGTAGATATTAGTTTTCGCGGAGTTCATGCATTGATGGCGGCGGCGTGGCTCTTGTTTGATTTCATCGTTTTTTGGCTCCATTTCAAAATCAAAGATCCCGATTATCCGTTGGATGCACGAATTGAACGGGCCACGGTGATGCACGGCATTGACACGGTGGTCGCTTATATTTTTTTACTGATGCTGCCGAGCGGAGTCATTCTTTGTTTTGTGACGGATACGCCGATTTTTACGACTAATTGGCTGTCGTGGAAACATCTGCTTTACGGTTTGATCATCGTGGACGCGCTCTATCTTTTACCGATTTCCGGCACCGCTTTGAAAAACTTAAAAGCCATCAAAGCCGGGGCGGAAAATGTTGACGAATTAAATAACGAAATAAAATCGAAAATGAATCAAGCGATGCCAGCCGTCTGGTTGGTCTGGGCGTTGGTTTTTGCCGCCAGTCTAATTTCGGTCATGAATCTTAAAGCCCCGAAGGGACAAGAGTTTATTTTTCGCAAAACCGAAGCGGTGCAGATGCAAAAACAGCCGTAATCAGGCTTAATCATCAAACAAATTTCGTTTCTTAAAGGCGGCGGTGGCGAATCGCCAAAAGGCTTTGCCGCCGGTTAGCCAGGCAATTTTTGCCCCGGTAGCATTATTAGCTAACACCTCTTCGGCTAAAAATGGAGTGACTGTCTCGACTTTGTCGCCCAAAATATTGACGATTTTCTTGGATTTTTCTTTGCGCTCCGGCATTCCTTCATAGAGGTCGTCCCATAAATCAGTGATCACTATTCCCGGTGACAGACTTCCGATCAAAACGGGCGTGTCTCTGGCTTCTTTGGTTAAAGCTTCGGTCAAATATTTCAGACCGTATTTGGTCGCACCGTAAAGCGTCAAACCATCTCCTTTGCGCCCATCCGAGCCGAAACCATACATATTATAAATTTCGCCCTTGCCTTGTTTAATCATTTCTTTTAAGGCCACATGAGAGCCGTTCATGGCTCCGAGCATATTCGTCTCTGTCACATTCTTAAGGGTTTCAGGCGATACCTCCCAAAATGGAACGTAGGCATTTGAAATTCCGGCGTTGTTGATCCAGACGTCAATCTGACCGAATTTCTCCGCCGATCTATCCCATAAATTTTGCATCTCGGCATAATTAGTGACATCGCACGGAACTGCGAAAATGTTGTCGGCAGTATGTTTAGACGATAGGTGCGAGACTGCCTTGTCGCAAGCCTCCTGAGTTCTGCCCGAAACGATGACTTTACAACCACGAAGCAAAAATTCATGGGCTAATCCGAATCCGATTCCGCGGGTGCTTCCCGTGATGATAACTGTTTTCATCTCGTAATTTACCTTAACTTTATTTCTGATGGCGAAGCCAAAAATGGCGACGATCGTTCCAAAAATTCCGAACAACAAAAATGGTCCGGATTCCCGCCAGGCATCAAACAAATAGCCGCCGACCGCGAAAGCTGTCATGATCCCCAGGGCTCCACAGAATCCGAAAAAACCGATGACCGAGCCGCGAACCTCTTTCGGGGCATATTTGGCGATTAACACCTGTGAAGTAATGACTCCGGCAATTTCACCGAATCCGACCAAAATTAGGGCCAGCTTCATATTTGTCCCAAACGGATTTTCGATCAACACCAGCGAACTGTAACCAACGGCAGCCACCATTGCGGCAATTACGACCGCTCCGATGGCATTTAAACGGTCGGCCATTAATCCGACAATCGGGGCCGAAAAAAGGGCCACGGTTTGGACAATCACAATCGTAATTCCAACCTGTTTGGCAGCCTCTACCTCGCTTAAACCGCTGTTGATTCCGTATTTATTGAGCCAGAGTGTCAGAAAAGATCCGATCAAGGCTAAATCTCCGCGTGAGACAAAGGCCGCCAGATAGGCTAAAAGAATCGCCGGATTTTTGGCGGCCATTAAACCTTCTTTGGTTAGTGACGCAAAACTCTGTTGTTTGGCAGTTTTTGAAATAACTCCGCCACGCAATCCAACCATCAAGACGACCGAACTAACAAATGCGATAGCTGAAACGATATAAAAGGTGATAGTTAAACTGTAGGAAAAATCGAAGCCCTGTTTGCTGAAATATGACGGCAAACCGAGCAGTACGAGCACCGCAAACATTGCCCCGAGTCCATTAAAAAAGCCCATCAGCCCGGTTCCTTTGCCTCGGTCACGGTCAATAATGTAATCGGCAATGACGGTAGCAAGCATTCCCGAAATAGCCGCCGAACCAATCGCGGCCGTCACCCGAAAGGCGAAAAGTTCACCCGTTGAATCAATCAAAGTGTAGAGAATACAAGCCACGCCGATCATTACAAAACCAAAAACATAAATGATTTTGCGACCGATCCGGTCAGACAGGACTCCGAACAGCGGGGTTAAAATAAGCAGAGTTAACTCATTGAGAACACCAAGTTTTCCGGTCACTCCGCCCTGGTCGGCTTGGGGAATCTTTAATATGGAAGTCAAGACGAACGGCTGAATAACCCCGAAAAAAAGCATCAAGCCGAGCCCGAAAAGCGAAGCGTAATAATGTGTCGCCAGATTCGACGGTTTGACACCATCGCTTAATCCGATAAATAAAAATTTTTGATTAGTTTTTGACATGGAATCGTTGGTAGTCCCGCATTGAAAGCGGAATCTGTTGAGCTAATACCGCTCCAATGCGGAACTACGAACACCTTAGCGACCGGTTAAACCGTTGCAGACTGCATCGGTTTGGTCATTTTTATTTGCCAAATTGCAATTCCGATCAACATAAAACATAAAAAAATTATTCCCACCAAAATTGCAAAGCGTGAAACAGTTTCCATCACCTAACACCATCACTACATTTTTAACTAAACCGTGAAATTTATTGATTGGTTTATTCATATTATCAGTTATCAGCTATCAGTGATCAGTTATCAGTTATCAGTTATCAGAACTCGAATTGATGAATGTCATTTTTTAGGCTAACTGCCAAAATTTGGAGTTAAAATATCTTCAGTCGGCTGCCATTTCAACACGCCGAAGGTCATATATTCCAGTTTATTTGATTTGTGAAACTCCCAAACGACACTCATCGTAAATTCATCGTCAATTTGAAATTCACGACCGCGAATCTTTACTGCCTCGCCGTGGATGTGTTGGGTGGTGTATAACGCCCGCCCATAACCGATTGAATTTCCATAAATATCTGGTCCTTCGAAAGTTTGTTTATTGCCGTTCCGATAACGATTAAAAGTATATTTTCGGTTGATAAGACCTTTGATTTCGACAGTTTGCTCGGCTCGCAAAAGCGTCAAAGGTTTGTGATGAATCGTTACTAGATTTGTCCCGACTTTTTCTTGGTTATGATCATAAACTTCCATTTCGCCGCTGAAAACACCGGCTTGCTTGGCATTTAACTGAAATTGTTTATTACCGTTGGTGCGTTCCGAATGTACGAAAGCATCAATCAGTTTTCGCGTTTCTTCGTTTTCGTGATAATCAACAGCGACTTGATATAAAAAGTGCCTTTGTTGCGATCTACTTTCTACACATTCCGTTTCCGGTGATCGTCTTAGGGGCGGCGGTGATAGGGCTTGTCGGCCATCTCCTCGTGCCCACAATGTTTGAGCCGGTAGAGAAAGCCAAAACCAAGATAAGCGATCAGCCGGAATTGTCGCTTTTGATCGAAGACGAGGCCGTCCAGCTCGAACACACCGTGCCAAACCGTGCACGCCTGATCAAGACCCTCGCAGTCGGGGTGATATTGTGGGTCTTGCCGTTCGCGGCCCTCGTCGCGTGGCGTGGTTACGGCAGTTTGCATGTCGAGGAATACAAATTCTTCACTGTCGCGGCCCTCGTCACCTTCGGCGGTGCGTACGCTGTACTTGCGTATGTTACTCAGGCGGTCACGACCGCTCCGTATAATTGGATCACGCCCACACAAGCAGTCGACGGACTCGCTCTCGCAGAAACTACGCCCGGCCCGCTGATAATGGTGCTACAGTTCGTCGGGTTTATGGCGGCATGGAATAATCCGATAGATGGAATGTCGCCTCTCGCGAGCGGCATCGTCGGTGCTCTCATAACAACCTACACAACCTTTCTGCCGTCCTTCTTATTCATTTTTCTGGGT
>JANOEF010000714.1:0-4856 GCA_031413075.1 Acidobacteriota bacterium
GCCGCAAGTTTTGAGCCTGCCGTGCCGATTTGTGCATATTCGGGCAAATTATACGGTTGATAAAAGGCGAATAACAAAACGCCGATGAATAAAAATCCGATAAATTGTCCAAGCACAACTGCGCCACTTGAGAGCAATGCAAAACTGGCAGAAGCAGGTTTATCGGTGCAAAGATAGCGTTGAACCAGATATTGATCAGTTCCGTGCGTTGACATCGTTAAAAAACAACCGCCGATTAAACCCGCAAAAAATGTGAATGTTTTAGTAAAATCAAACGGCAGATTAAATTGAATTTCAGCGAAAAATGGAATCGGTAAAAAATACTTTGTGTCGCGGATTCCCCAATCAATTAAATTGAATTTATTGAACTGACTTCCGACTTCCAAAACTTTTGCCATTCCGCCGTCAACTTGGCTCAAAATGACATAAGCCGCCGCGAGTGCTCCAAAAATATAAATTCCGAGTTGAACAACTTCCACCCAAATCACGGCTTCCATTCCACCGAAAAAGGTGAAAATTATCATTATTACGCCGAGCAAAATAATCGAAGCAATAATAATGGTATTTGGATTCGCATCCGGCACAAACGCCACATAAACCGCCGCTAAAACGATTGCTGTCAACAATAACCTAATTCCATCGGCAATATTCCGCATTATCACAAACAACGCCGAAGCAAGCATTCGCACTTTTCCGCCAAACCTTTCGCCCAAAAGTTGATAAACGGTAAAAAGTTCGCCTTTGAAATACATCGGAATAAACAGTAGGGAAATTACCACCCGACCGAGCATATAACCGAACACGAGTTGGAGAAATTCAAAGTTCCCGTTTTTGGCAAAGGCAATGCCCGGAACCGAAATAAAAGTAATGGTCGAAGTTTCGGTGGCGACAATTGAAGCCGCAATCGCCCACCATGGCACACTTCTATCGCCAACAAAATAATCCCGTGTCGTTTCCTGTTTGCCCGAATAAAAGATACCAAAGAGCGTAATGCCGATTAAATATCCGAAGATGATGATTAAGTCTAATGTTTGCATTTATTTTTTAAGTAAATCTATTGCCTTTTCAATAACATCCGTTCTAAAATTAGCCTGTTATGACAAGTGAACAAGTTTTAATTCAAGAAATTCATACGCTTTCGGAAAATATGAAACAAGAAGTTCTTCATTTTGTTCAATTTCTGAAGCAAAAACAAACTGAAAATGTCGAAACCCCGAAACCACGCAAAAAACGCAAAGCGGGAAGTGCTGAGGGCGAAATTTTTATGTCCGATGATTTTGATGCGCCCCTCGAAGACTTTGCAGAGTATATGTAAATGAAATATTTAATTGATACTCATGTCTTCATTTGGTTCATTCAAAATTCTCCAAATCTCAACCAAACAATCCGAGATTTGATAGAAGATGAAAATACCGAGATTTTCATCAGCATTGTTAGTTTGTGGGAAATTTCAATCAAAAATTCAATCGGAAAACTTCAGCTTGTCAGAGGTTTTCCAGCAATGACGGACTATTTATCTGATAATTCAATCGAGGTTATACAACTAAAATTTGCACACACTGTCGAAAATAATCAACTTCCATTTTATCACCGCGACCCGTTTGACCGAATTATTGTTGCACAAGCAATCGTTGAAAATATTGACTTTATAAGTGCCGATGATGCTTTTGATAATTATTTGGTTGGCAAATCGGTTAAACGGATTTGGTAATTTTCAACTTTCCGAATTTTTAATCAAATTGTAATAAAATCCGATTGCTTGTGAATAAGTCTCAATCGAAACTCTTTCATTTATTCCGTGCGCCCGCCGTAAATCTTCTGCATTCATTTTGATTGGTATAAAGCGGTAAATGTTAGGCGAAATTTCTGTAAAATGTCTGGAATCCGTTCCCCCAAGCACCAAATACGGCGCGACAACCGTCTCAGGAAATGTCTGGCGAATAGTTTTTTCGATGTTTAGAAAGTTTACCGAGCTTACATCAGAAACAGGCGAAGGATTCCAAAGGTTTTCACCAAATGGGGAAATTTTTACCCGTTCATTATTGACTATTCGGCGGACATATTCGGTCACGCTTTCGATTGTGTCGCCGGGAAGAATCCGAAAATTTACAACTGCCGTAGCTTTATTTGGCAAAATATTATCTTTGACTCCGCTATTAAACATTGTCACGGCGGTTGTCGTCCGCAATGTTGCATTGCCCGAAGGCGTTGCGGCAAACTGATTTTCGACTAACGGGCGAAAAAGCCACAGATTTGCTAAAAAAATCTTTTGTTGAAAATCCATTTCGGGTGCGATTTTGGTGAACATATCCGCCGTTACTTCGCGAATTCCGCCGGGCAGAGGATTTTCTTCCAGCCGGGTGATTGCCTGACTCAAAATACCGATTGCAGTCTGTTTCAGTGGTTGCGATGAGTGTCCGCCGGCATCTTCAACCGCTAATTCCAAACTCATATAACCTTTTTCGCTCGTTCCGATAACGGCAACGGGTTTTTCAACGCCTTTGATAACTTTATCGGTGATCGTGCCGCCTTCATCCAGCACAAATTCGGCTTGGATATTGCGTTCTTTCAACAATTTGGCAATTAGCACTGCCCCCTTTTTTCCGCCGATTTCTTCATCGTGTCCGAAAGCCAGATAAATCGTCCGTTTGGGCTGATAATTTTCGTTGAGGAGATTTTCAACCGCTTCCAAAATACTCAAAAGAATGGCTTTATCATCAATCGTTCCGCGTCCCTAGACAAAACCATCGGCAATCGCTCCCGAAAACGGTGGATGCAACCACTGCGGCAGGGTTGCTTCATCAATCGGAACAACGTCCTGATGCGCCAGCAAAATTATCGGTTTCAAAGTCGAATCAGTCCCGCGCCAGGTGTAGAGCAAACTATGATTATTGACGGTTTCTTTTTGCAAAACAGTATGGATTTTCGGATACGAACTTTCCAAAAAACGATGAAACTTTTGAAACTCCTCCGCCTTTGTTTCCGCTTTTTCGCCGATTGAGATCGTTTGAATTTGAATCGCTTGACTCAAACGATCGGTCGCCGCCTGACTATCAATCTTGACCGGGGGCAGTGCCTCAATCTGAATTTGCGTGGATTTAAGTATAAAAGTGTTGAATAAAACGACAGCGGCTAGTCCAACCACCAAAAGTAACAGCAAAAGCGATAAATATTTGAACAATTTTTTCATTTTTCCAAAAGTAATTTAACGGCAGTTTCTATTACAAAATCATTTTTATTTAATACCTCTTTCGCCGTTTCAGCGTCCACTTTAACACGAAACATGACGATTGCCACTCGTAAATCTTCGCTGGCCTGTGCCATTAAATTTTGTGCAGTTCCGCTATCTAAACCCGTTTCGCTCATCAAAATCCGCAAACTGCGTGACTTTAATTTGATGTTTGAAGACTTCACATTGGTCATCCGATTGCCTAAGACATAACCGAGCCGAATCATTGAAACGGTGGAGATCATATTCAAAACTAACTTTTGCGCTGTTCCGGCTTTCATCCGAGACGAACCTGTGATCGCTTCGGCCCCAACCACGGGAACAATCGCAATTTCAGCGGCCTGGGTCAAATTGGAATCAGGCACACAGGCAATGCAAGCCGTAAAACATCCCAAATTTCGCGCAAACTCAACCGCGCCGATAGTGTATGGCGTTCTGCCCGATGCAGCAATTCCGATGACCGCATCTTTTTCGGTTAACCCTCGCGTTTGTAAGTCTTTCGCGCCAGCTTCGCGGTTGTCCTCGGATGCTTCCGACGCTTTGTAAAGCGCATCGTAACCGCCCGCAATTACGCCTTGGACCAGATCGTAGGAAACTCCAAAGGTTGGCGGAATCTCGCTCGCGTCCAGCACGCCCAAACGTCCGCTGGTGCCCGTCCCAACGTAAAAAAGTTGTCCGCCTGTTTTTAATCTTTCGACGATTTTATCAATTGCCGCAGCGACTTCGGGCAACACTTTCTCGACTGCCAGGGCGACCAATTTATCTTCATTATTGATTAAGGTGACAGCCTCAAGCGTGGAAACCTGGTCAATTTTGGCGGTATTCGGGTTTTCTTGTTCGGTGATAGGAAGCATCTTTTCGATTTTGGATTTCGGATTATTATTTTCGCTAACCTCCGATAATTTAATAAAGGGTGTAATTGTATTGCACTTGTCTGGTGACCGTATAAGGGACATTATCTTTTTTTGCCGGTTCAAACCGCATTTGTTTAGCGGCATTGATGGCACTATTGGTTAAACCGAGCGGTAATCCGCTCACCGGAGTCACCGAGCCGATTGTCCCGTCGGCTAAAAAGGTGACACGCAGCGTAACAGTTCCCTGGATGTTATAAATCCGAGCAATATCGGTATAGCCAGGGCTGGTTTTAGAAAGAATTTTTAACGGCTGGTTGTTGCTTGGCGGCGCGGCCGCTGGAGCTTTTTCGTCGCTTCCGCTGCCAACACCGCTACCGCTTCCGCTGCCAACACCGCTTCCGCGCCCCACTCCAATGCCTGTGCCTTGCCCTGCAACTTTTAATGCAGTATCCGTTTTTTTAATGTTTTTTGAATTTTGAGGGGTCTTGGTCTTTGATCCGACTTCCTTTTTTTCGGCCTGAGAAGTAACGGGTAAAGAAATCGAAGTCGGATTCTTTTGAGTTAGAACTGGGTTAATTTTTATCGAACTAAAAAATTTGGCAAACTCCTCTTCATTTTCTTGTGCGCTGAATGCATGGAAAATAAAAAATCGTGAATCCGTTTCTATAAAAGCCATTTGGTGATGATGACCTTGGTTATCAATGAAACTAAACATTATGCTTTTGAACGAATCAATCCGTTTGGCGGTTCCGACGGCATTATTACTTTGGATG
>JANOEF010000715.1:0-10232 GCA_031413075.1 Acidobacteriota bacterium
TATCGGTAAAAAAGAGAAAGATGAACCCGATGATTGAAACGAGCTAGACTATTTTTAAAACCAATGGCAAGTCCGTCTTCGCGGTCTCAAAAAATGGAAAACCCATTTGAATCAAACCCAACAGAAAAATTAATGCCGCACGTTTCAAGATTTTCCAATAAACTTCGTTGGTGACACCTGTTTCCAGACGTTTCCCGAGCGCAATCGGAATCGCGACGCCCATAATAAAAACGAAAAAAGGAAAGACAAAATCGGTCGGCGTCCAACCATGCCAATCGGCGTGTTTGAGCGGAGAATAAATGGTACTCCACGAACCGGGGTTGTTGACCAAAACCATTCCGGCAATGGTCATTCCGCGAAAAACATCCAACGAAATCAGGCGTTTTTGTTCTGTTTCACTAGGCATATTAAATTTTTCCTTGAAATTAGGTTGTAGTCATTTTCGCTTAAATTCGCCTTTTGTCAATTACATTCGCCAATAATTTTCAGCCGATCAATCCGTGAAAGGAATTTTTAAGGAGATTTTCTCTCGTTTTAAACCGTTAGAATCAGTCGTCCCAAATTTTAGATTTTAGATTTTAGATTTTAGATTTTCAATTGCCTCACAGTTTAAAGGCTGGTTAAATTGCCGATTTTGCTGCCGATTTGGGCGGTTTGAATCGAATTCGGAAGTCAGTTTCAAATTTTGAAAACCGGGTTGAGGTCAATGGCATTAAGAGTCTGTTTAAATTTTCCTTAAAGTCCCTGAAAGGGACAAATTTAATAGCGTTGGGTAAAGCACGAGCGGCACCCAACGAATTGACAAAAAAGGTGATCCGTCGCTGAAGGTGACGAAAATTCAACGGGTTGAGTTCGTCACTTTGAGCGACGGAATGTTTGCTTTACCTAACGTCGGGATGCTCCCGACGCTATTAAATTCGTCACTTTCAGCGACAAAACAAGGAAATTTCAAAAATTTAAACAGACTCTAAGATAACGTTGTTTTAAAATTTTAAGAACAGAAATTGGCCGCGAATCTGATTTTGTTTGATCCGTGAAGTCGGCAAAATCGGCGGCTAAATAACTTAATGCCATTGGGTTTGAGGCGCGGCGCGGTGGCAGTTTTGCCAAATTTTAGAACTCAAGCCAGGGATGGATTAAAAATCAAAAATCTAAAATCAAAAATCTGGAACTACTGATTGCTGGTCAGGACTGAATTTTATTTTCGCTCTCGCTGAGTTCCATTTCTTTTGACTGGGCTTTCTGGGCATTTAATAGGTGATCGCGCATGGCGGTTCTGGCGGCTTCCGGGTTACGATTCCGGATCGCCCGATAGATCAAACGGTGCATTTCGGCAGATTCTTTAAGATCTCGGGCACGTTTCACGGTTTTGCTCCGAACGTCAAATAATATCGTGGCAATCATATTCATCAAGGCCGTCAAAATCCGATTACCCGAGGCCGCCGCCACCAATTGATGAAAATTCATATCGTGAACTAAAAACTGTTCAGGCTCATCAATTGATCCAAAGATTCCGGCCAATTCTTCGGCTAGAGAAGCCATTTGGTCGGAATTGGCCCGCTCGGCGGCGAGTCCGGCAATCGTCATTTCGAGCGCCAGCCGGGCCTCAAACATTTCAGCCGAAGTAAAACCGTGAAGTGAAGCCAGTAGTTTTAGTTGATTACCGTCTAAACTGGGCGGACCATCATTGGCGACGACAAAAGTTCCGGCTCCCTGTTTTGATTGCAAGACGCCGATGGCCACCAACGAACGAATGCCGGCTCTCAGAGTCGGCCGACTGACCTCTAACAGTTTAGCTAAATCCCGTTCAGGCGGGAGCCGATCTCCGGCCTTTATTTCCCCTCGGTGCATCATTTCGCGGAGTCTGATCACCACCTCTTGAGAGATATTGCTGTTGCTTTCATTAGTAATTGGTTTGAATTTTTTTTCTTTAGATATGGTCATACCTTTATTTGTCTAACCTCATTAGAGTTCCTCCAAGCATAACACCATTTACGAAAAACACAAGATAAAATAATTAAATGGTCAGACCAATTACTTGACAATAGAAAGAAAATAACAGAGAATAATTTTCAGCTTCAGCCGCAAATAGTATCCAATGTCTTCAATAAATTGGAGTAATGACCGAGAATTAGTGTAGTAGATTGAATAATTGGTTAAACCTTTAATGAAAATCAAAGCGTTATTTTTTATTATTTTTATTTTTCAGCTAGGTCTCGCGGCCGATCAGAGTTTGGCTGAAAAGTATGATTTGATTGTCTCAGCAGATGGGACGGGAGCTGTCAAAACTATTTCCGAAGCCATCGCCCGGGTTCCCGAAAATAACCGGAAACGCTTTACGATTCTCATCAAGCCGGGAACCTATGATGAACAAATTCGGATCCCTGCCAACAAACCTTACATTTCGCTCATCGGCGAAGACGCCAAAACAACCAAATTACAGTTCAAAATTTCCAATAAAATGGCTGGCTCAACGTCTGCGGCATTTGCGTTTTACGTTGGCGGACATAGTTTTACGGCGGAAAATCTGACGTTTGAAAATACTTTCGGACCAGGTTCGCAAGCAGTTGCGGTTGTGGCGGAAGCGGATAGAATCGTTTTCAAAAATTCTCGTTTTATCGGTTGGCAGGATACGCTTTATGCCAAAGGCGGTCGCCAACTTTACCAAGATTGCTACATCGAAGGTCACGTTGATTTCATTTTCGGGCAAGCTTCAGCAGTTTTTGATAATTGCGTAATTCATAGCAAAGGCGACGGTTATCTTACCGCTCCGATGCGTTTTTCGGATCAAGAAGTATCGGGGTATGTTTTTTATAAATCGAAACTAACGGCTGAAAATATCCAAAAGGGCGTTTATCTGGGGCGACCCTGGCGGGATTACGGGCGGACGGTTTTCCTTGAAACCGAAATGGGTGAACATATTCGTCCCGAAGGCTGGCATCATTGGGAGCCGCAACGAGAAAAAACAGCGTATTTTGCCGAATATAAATCAAGCGGAAAAGGCGGAGATGTCTCGAAACGGGTGGCCTGGTCAAAACAATTAAACGGTTCAGATTCAGAGCAATTTTTCCCAGCAAATTTCTTGAAAGGAAAAGACGGTTGGAATCCTTACAATCACGACAATGCTTGGTTGGAAAAAACACGACCTGATTGGATGCTGGTTACCTGGGGAACCGCTTTGCGTCAAGAACCGCATTGGTATGAGACCGATGAAGCTGTCCGGATTGGTAATCAACTCATTTTATATCAGAAAGATAACGGCGGTTGGGAAAAGAATGCGGATTTTACCCGAATGGTTTCGCAGGCTGAAAAAGAACAGATTACGGCTAAAAAATCAGACTTTTCCGAAACGACGATTGATAACCGTACGACCTATCCTCAATTGCAATATTTAGCCAAACTGATTACCGGAAATCTGCAAAAATCTTCGCCGCCTAGCCAGCATCCGCAGCATCTTGAAGCCTTTTTCAAAGGATTCGATTATTTGCTTTCGTCGCAGTATCCGAATGGTGGTTTCCCGCAATTTTTCCCGCTCAAAAAGGGCTATTACACGCATATTACCTACAATGATGATGCGATGGTCGGTGTCTTGGATTTTCTTAAAGAGATAGTAATGAGAAAACCCGATTACAAATTTGTGGATGAAGATCGCATTAAACGGGCGACCGATTCGCTGACACGCGGAGTTGACGTGATTTTGCGGACTCAGGTTATCGTCAAGGGTCAGAAAACGGTTTGGTGTGCCCAACACGACGAAGTTACACTCGAACCTGCACCTGCCAGAACTTTTGAGCCGATTAGTTTGAGCGGTTCGGAGAGCGTCGGCCTCGTCCGTCATTTGATGGCGATTGAGAACCCGTCAAAGGTTGTAATTGACGCGATTGAATCGGCAATCAAATGGTTTGAAAAGTCAAAAATCAATGGAATTAAGGTAGTTGAAGGAGCAAACGCAAAAGGCGAAAATGACCGCATTGTGGTTGAAGACAAAAAAGCTCCGCCAATCTGGGCAAGATTTTACGACCTCAAAACCAACGAACCGATTTTTATGGGACGCGACGCGATTGCCAGAAAAACTCTGGCTGAAATCGAGCGGGAACGCCGAACCGGATATGCTTATTATACGAATTCACCGCAGAGACTTGTGGAAAGTGATTATCCAAAGTGGCGAGAGAAAATTAAAAAATTAAAAGTTAAAAATTAAAAATGGTTAATCGCAGAGAATTTGTCAAATCATTACTGGTCAGCGGAGCGGTGGTTTCGCTGTTTCCGCAACTCGCAATCGGGCAAAATGCAACGGACGCCTGGAAAACCGAGTATCCGAAAATCTTAAAACGAATCAAACCGCCTAAGTTTAAGAAAAAAGATTATTTGATTACCAAATTCGGAGCGGTTGGCGACGGAAAAACTTTGAATACCGAAGTCATCAAAAAGGCCATCGAAGAATGCAATAAAAAAGGCGGCGGACGTGTCGTCGTGCCGAAAGGGGATTTCTTGACGGGTGCGGTTCATCTCAAATCAAAAGTCAATCTCCATCTTTCGGAAGGCGCAACGCTAAAATTTTCGACCGATCCCAAGGACTATCTTCCCTTAGTTTTTACCCGCTGGGAAGGAATGGAATTGATGCATATTTCACCTTTGATTTATGCGTATGAGCAAACAAACATCGCGATTACCGGCAACGGAACGCTGGACGGACAAGGTAAAGCCGGATTCTGGAAATGGCATGGAAATCCGCGTTACGGCGGCGACCCGGCAAAAATTTCTCAACGCCCCGACCGTGATAAACTTTACGAGATGATGACTCGTAACGTGCCGGTTGCCGAGCGTGTTTTCGGCGAAACCCGTTATCTGCGTCCGCAATTTATTCAGCCTTATAAATGCAAAAATGTTTTGATCGAAGGCGTAAAGATCATTGATTCGCCGATGTGGGAAGTTCATCCCGTGTTATGCCAAAATGTTACCGTTCGCGGTCTGACAATTGTGACTCACGGTCCGAATAATGACGGCTGCAATCCTGAATCAAGTAAAGATGTGTTGATCGAAAACTGCTATTTTGACACGGGCGATGATTGTATTGCGATCAAATCCGGCAGAAATAATGACGGACGGCGGGTCGGGGTTGCGTCGGAAAATATCATCGTCAGAAATTGCAATTTCAAAGACGGACACGGCGGAATCACGGTTGGCAGCGAATGTTCGGGCGGTTTCCGCAATCTTTTTGCCGAAAACAACAAACTCGATTCGCCTGATTTATGGACTGCTCTGAGAATTAAAAATAACGCATCACGCGGCGGAAAAATCGAGAATCTATACTTTAGGAACATTACAATAGGCAAGGTTTCGCGGTCAGCGATTGAAATGGATTTCAACTACGAAGAAGGTGCGAAAGGTGAATACACGCCGATTGTCCGAAACTTTGTGGTGGAAAATCTGACTGCCCGAGATTGTCATCGAGCCGTTGATTTACAAGGGCTTGATAAAGCTCCGCTTTACGATATTGTCTTTAAAAATTGCGATTTCGGGAACGTTACAGGAACGAATATCGTCAAAAACGTCAATAATTTGAAACTCGAAAATGTCCGGATGAATGGGAAAGTTGTTGATAAATTATGAGGAAAACTCTTTTGTTGATAATGCTTCTTTCTTCTGTTCTACTTGCACAGAAACAACCGGTTACAGTTTTTTTGACGGGCGATTCGACCTGTGCGAAAAAATTGCCCGAAAAACGCCCCGAAACCGGCTGGGGCGAGATGTTTCCAGCGTATTTTGACGAGAAAAAAGTCGTGGTCGAAAATCACGCGATGAACGGCAGAAGCACCCGGACTTTTATTTCGGAAAGTCGTTGGCAAGCCGTGAGTGATAAATTGCAGAAAGGTGATTTTGTTTTTATTCAGTTCGGACACAACGATCAGTCTCAAGAAAAAACTGACCGATATACTCCGCCCGAAGACTTCAAAAATAACCTGCGAAAGTTTGTCGCCGAGGTTCGGGCAAAAAAAGCCACTCCGGTTTTGCTGACCCCGGTCGTGCGGCGGCGGTTTGATAAAGATGGAAAATTTTTCGACCTTCATGGCGAATATCCCGATTTGACCCGTGCGGTGGCGAAAGAACTAAAGGTCGCTTTGCTTGATTTGCACCGCACAACCGAAACACTTCTGGTCAAATACGGAGCCGAGGAGTCAAAGAAACTCTTTTTGCAGTTGAAAGAAGGCGAGCATCCGAATTATCCAAAAGGCGTTGACGACAACACTCATTTCAGTCCGCGCGGAGCAGAGGAAGTCGCCAACTTAGTGATCAAAGAAATTCGAGATAAAAAATTGAAATTGAGAAAATACTTGAAACAATGAAAAAAACCGGGTTTTTAATAATAAACTTTTTGCTGATGTCGGCTTTGTGCGTTTTGGGGCAAGTCAATATTACCGTGACCAACAATTCGGTGGTTGAAAGATTTAATGAAACCGTCGTGGTTGATTGGGATGATTTAGTTAAATTTAACCCAAGTATCAAACCGGATCTTGTCTCGGTTTTGGAAAGCGGTAAAAAACTCATCACCCAAACAATTGACGCAAATAATGACGGCAAACCCGAAAAATTGATTTTTCAAGTTGATTTCAAAGCAAATGAGCGAATCAAATCCTTAGCGGTTGAGGCTTCCGTATCACCGCCCGCAACCGTCAAAACGTTTGGACGTTTTGTTCCTGAACGGATGGACGATTTTGCCTGGGAAAACGACCGCGTGGCCTTCCGGACATACGGCAAAACCCTTGAAAAAGAATTGGTTTCGAGCGGAATTGACGTGTGGGCGAAACGGACCCGCGACCTTGTCATCAATGATTGGTATCAGGGCGGCGATGCTTTTTATCACACCGATAACGGCAAAGGGCTCGACTTTTATTCGGTCAAGAAATCTCGCGGCTGCGGCGGTGCGGGCATTTGGGATGGTAAAAAACTCCACGTTTCCCGCAACTTCGTTTTATCCAAAGTAATCGCCAATGGTCCGCTCCGCACACAGTTTGAATTAACCTACGAGCCGTGGGATGTGAACGGAGTTAAAGTATCTGAAATCAAAAGATTTACGCTCGATGCGGGTAATAATTTTTATCGGGTTGAAAGCTATTATGAGGCTCCCGATGAGCTTCGGGATATTGAGGTGGCGGTCGGAATCGCCAAACATGAAGCGGATTTTAAGGGCGAAACCGAGAAAGGGAAAACGTGGGTCAGTCTTTGGGAAACAAATGAGAAAAACGGCAGTCTGGGATGTGCGATAGTTGCCGAACCCATGACTTTTCAATCATTTAAAGATTACGGTAACGAATACGATTTTCCGATGACGATGGCAATTGTCGCCGCCAAGCCTGATAAAGTTGCTAAATATTATGTCGGCGCCGGCTGGTCAAAAAGTGGTGATTTCGCCGATAAAAAAGCGTGGCTGACGGCAGTTGAAAATATGTCTCAGCGTGCCGCTTCGCCGTTGGTGGTCTCAGTTGCCACGCCCGAATATCTGCAAAAGAAACGCAGTCAGCCTTTCTCACAGCGACTGACCCACACTTTGATGAATCGCGTCTGGCTCGAAGACGATGGAACCCCGATTGGGATACCAGCCCGCTGGACATATGAACAGGGCGTCCAGATGAAAGCTGTCGAACAGGTCTGGTATGCGACCGGCGACCCAAAATATTTCGATTTTATCAAACGCGGAATGGATTATTGGCTGGATACGGACGGCAAACTTTCGAAATATGCTCTCGATGAATACAATATTGATCACATCACACCCGGACGCGGGATCACGACGCTGTATCGCGTGACCAACGACAAAAAATACAAAGAGGCGGCGGAAATTATTCGCTCCCAACTGAAAACTCATCCACGCACTAAAGAAGGCGGATTTTGGCATAAAAAAATTTATCCATGGCAAATGTGGCTCGATGGTTTGTATATGGCTCAACCGTTTTATGCCGAATATTCGTTGGTTTGGAACGAAGACAATTGGAACGACATCGCCAATCAATTTGTCTGGATGGAGAAACACGCCCGCGACCCGCAAACAGGCTTGCTCTATCACGGCTGGGACGAATCAAAGGAACAGCGTTGGGCAAACAAAGAAACAGGTTTGAGTCCGCATGTTTGGGGGCGTGCAATGGGTTGGTATGCGATTGCCCTGGTTGATACGCTCGATTATTTCCCCAAAAATCACCCGCGACGTCAAGAATTAATTGCTATCTTGAACCGTGAAGCCGAAGCCATCGCGAAGTATCAAGATCAGAAATCGGGAGTCTGGTATGACATCATAGATTTGGCGGCGCGACCCAAAAACTATCAGGAATCATCGGCTTCCGCGATGTTCGTTTATTCACTCGCCAAAGGCATTCGCAAAGGTTATTTGCCGGCAAAATATTTAAAAACTGTCAATACCGGATGGGCCGGAATCAAAAAAGAATTTATCAACGAATTGCCCGACGGAAATCTCGATTGGGAAGGTACGGTTTCGGTTTCGGGACTCGGCGGGAATCCGTATCGTGACGGCAGTTTTGATTATTATATGTCCGAAAAATTGCGGACAAACGATGTCAAAGGGTTGGGTCCGGCGGTGATGGCCGCGGTTGAATTGGAACATCTCGCCAGGGGGCAGCAGGGAAAGGGTAAAACCGTTGTTTTGGACGATTATTTCAACCGCGAAGTCCGACCGGACGGAACTGTCTGGCACTACAAATGGGAAGAAAAAAATCATCCGGGTTTTTACGCTTTAGGTCAACAGTTTGAATCTTATGGAGCGAAAACTGATTCACTTTCAGTTGCTCCAACCTCAACAAATCTCGCGAACGCAGAGGTTTACATTATCGTTGATCCCGACACGGAAAAAGAAACGCCGAAACCGAATTTTATTTCGGCAACCGATATTAAGAATATTTCGGATTGGGTGAAGCAAGGTGGCGTGCTGGTCATGCTCGGTAATGATTTTGGCAATTGTGAGTTTGAAAACTGGAACAAATTAGCCAATACGTTTGGCGTAGAATTCAATAAAGACAGTAAAAATAGGGTTGTCAATGATGTTTACGAACAGGGGCGGGTCACTGTCGGCGACTCAAATCCGATCTTTCAGAAGGCTCGCGAGCTTTATCTGAAAGAACTTTCTACCCTCAAAATTACCGGTCAAGCACAAACCATCCTGACCTTGAACAATGAACCAATTGTGGCCGTTGTCAAACACGGCAAAGGAACGGTTTTGGCACTCGGTGATCCGTGGCTTTACAACGAATACGTTGACGGACGAAAAATGAATGGCTTATTCCAAAATCATCAAGCGTCGAACGAATTAGCAGCGTGGCTCCTGTCACAAGTTAAGAAGAAGTGAAAAAAATATGAAGACGGATTAATACCAAAGGTAAAACCTTTTCTCTAATATTGATAAAAATTCTTAAAGATTCCCTACCATCAAAAACATGATTTGACTTCATTTATGCCAGTTATTTATTCATTTTGTTTAATGTTTACGGGAAAATTTCAGCTCTTTCCATTGGTCATACCATTTTTTTAATTATTTTATAATTGGTATGTAAAGTTGCTTGACAAATAATTTGTTTTGTTACATTATTGCAGACGTCAATTGGTTGTCTAACTAATCCGCCGGCAAAAAATTTTAATAAACGAAAAGTTCGATCTGGTCTCAATGTCTCAGAACTTGTTTTTAATAGCAGAAAAAAGACCGGGTATCAATTAAAGCGGCGGATTCACAAAAAATCTGGATTGGAGGTTTCATGATGAAATTATTTGGAGTTCGGCAGAGTGTATTTGTCGGGATATTTTTATTTTCGCTGGCGGCTGTGGCTTTTGCCCAAGACTATCGGGGCAAGCTGCAAGGAGCAATTACGGATGAATCGGGCGGAGTGGTGCCAGGTGCAAAAGTCGTTTTGCAAAACGATGCGACGAAGGTTGAAGTCACCACCACCACCAATGACGAAGGTCGCTACCGATTCGATTTTGTGGAGCCGGGGAATTACACGGTGATTGTTGAAAAAGATGGTTTCAAGAAAATCATTCAACAAAAATTGGTTGTTCAGATACAAGGAGATTTAACCGTTGACCTAAAGCTTTCCGTGGGTGACACGCCGGTGAGGTTGTCGGCCAGGTCGGTGGCGGCGCGGCTGCGCATGTAGGTCACCTCGAGCGCCTCGGTGCACTCGCTCTGGAAGTACTGAGACTTGCCGGTGATCCACCAGAGCCGAAGGAGA
>JANOEF010000716.1:0-2190 GCA_031413075.1 Acidobacteriota bacterium
TCAATCGCAGCAATTTTGCCCGCCGCCGTTTCGCTTTTGAAGATATAAGCGTGAGCAATATCATTAACCGCAAAATCCGTCGCAAAATTCGCCGCACCGGTCACTTTCAAAAGCCCGTCAATGCGGCTGATCGCCTCGCCGACCACAATTTTTCGTTCGCTCATTTTTTTGCCCCCTTATTCTACAATCGTCAACCTGTTTCTGACGAGTTGTTGTAATATCACTTTCTTAAAGAAAGAAATGGGACGCGGATTTCACGGATTTGGGCGGATTCACGCGGATTAGTTTATTAAATTTATCAGCGAAAATCCGCTGAATCCCCGTTCATCCGCGCCCCATTTCTTTTTTTCAAACAAAATCTATGCCTTGTTGTTCAAGGCTTGCATCAACGCTCTTACAATTGCGCGTTTTCCGAGTTCGACCTTGAATTTATTATGTTCAAGCGTTTTCGCCGCCTTGAATTCGAGTTCTGCCGCTTGACTGAAGTTGGCTTCGTTCGCGGCTTTGCCGATGAGAAACTTTTCGGCTTCTGTTGCGCGCCACGGTTTATGTGCAACACCGCCAAGGGCAACTCGCGCCTGTTTGATCTTGCCGCCGCTCAATTCGAGCGCGGCGGCAACCGAAACCAGCGCAAAAGCATAGCTCGCTCGATCACGAACTTTTAGATAATAAGAATTGTTGGCGAAATTGTTTATCGGTATTTCGATGGATGTGATCAATTCGCCGTGTTCGAGATTATTGTCTTTCTGCGGCGTGTTTCCCGGAAGGCGATGATAATTGGCTAATGGAATCGAACGCTGTTTGCCGTTCTTGCCCTGAACTTTAACGACCGCGTCCAATGCAACGAGCGCGACACACATATCCGACGGATGAACCGCAACACAGGAATCTGACCAGCCGAAGATCGCGTGCATTCGATTGATTCCTTCGAGCGCACCGCATCCTGAATTGGGTTCGCGTTTGTTGCAGTGCATCGCTGTGTCATAAAAATATGTGCAGCGCGTTCGTTGATTGAGGTTTCCGCCGTTTGTTGCCATATTGCGGATCTGTCCGGACGCGCCCGCCAGAATGGCCTGCGTCAGCATCGGAAAGTTTTGACGAATCAGCGGATGATTTGCCGTTTCGGTATTTTTGGCGAGCGCGCCAATCGAAATATTTCCTTTTTCGAGCAGTTTGATCTGCGCTAATTTGAGGCGATTGATGTCCACGAGTTCGTCGGGACGCGCAACGTCTTCCTTCATCAGATCGATCAGATTCGTGCCGCCCGCTAAGAATACGGAATTAGGATTCGCGGAAACGCTTTCGACGGCTTTCGCCGATTCCTCAGACTTGTTGTATTTGAAAGGTCTCATTTCGCGTCCTCCTTTTTATTATTTTCGGCAATCGCGAACACGGCAACATTCTTTTCTCCTGAAAACTGCCATTTTTGCCCGATGTCCTTGCCGGTATGAACTTCCTTGATGGCGGCGACAATATTCGGATACGCGCCGCACCGGCAAAGATTTCCGCTCATTCTCTCGCGGATCTCATCGTCGGATAATTGCACCGGGCGCGCTTTCATCTGAATGTTTTCGGTCAGATAACTTGCTTCGCCGTTTTTCGCTTCGTCAACGAGCGCAACCGCCGAACAGATCTGTCCGGGTGTGCAGAATCCGCATTGAAAACCGTCGTGTTTGATAAAGGACAACTGCATCGGATGAAGTTCGGTGGATTTGTTTCCCCGGCAGCAAGCCCTTCGGACCGCTACGAACGGCAGTCTCTCGGGTTGGCGGGCCGCGCTCCTCGGTCCGTTCGATACCATGATGCACGTCCGCTCCGCTTCGCAGACCGAGCGTGGGGATCTCGAAATCAATCTGCTCACGCGAGCCACCGTGGCCGAAATGAAAGCGGCCCGCGAGCGTGCGGAGAGCGAATTTCAGATGGCCCTGGCGCAGGTCGAACAACTCGAATCACTCCGAGAGGAACTCCACCGTCTGACCGCCGCCGCACGGGATTCGGGTCCGGAAGCGGCACGACAGTTTCTGGAGGTCGTAGACAAATTCCACGCCGCGGAAGGTATGCTCCGGCGGGCTCAAGAACGCGGGCGACGGGGAGATGAATTACTGGTCGAATCCGTTGTGTTCGACTTTCAACCGGTCGATCAGGTCCGGATCCCCATGTCCTGGAAACTCACCACCAGGCAGAAACAAC
>JANOEF010000717.1:0-15436 GCA_031413075.1 Acidobacteriota bacterium
GCGAAGCGGAAACCGAGATGCTGCTCTCCGGCGAAACTGATGCCAACCATGCGATTTGTTCGATTCAGTCGGGCGCCGGTGGAACTGACGCGCAGGATTGGGCTCAGATGCTGCTCAGAATGTATCTTCGTTGGGCGGAGCGAAAAGGCTTCAAAGTTGATATTTTAGACGAGCAATCGGGGAGCGAAGCGGGTATCAAATCCGCGACTTTTCGGGTTGAAGGCGAATATGCTTACGGTTTGATGGCGTGCGAAGCGGGTGTTCATCGCTTGGTCAGAATCTCGCCATTTAATTCGGGTGGAAGCCGTGAAACAAGTTTTGCTTCAATGTTTGTGTCTCCGGAAATTGATGAAAACATTGAGGTTAATATCGAAGACAAAGATTTGCGGATTGACACTTATCGCTCATCCGGCGCGGGTGGTCAACATGTCAACGTGACGGATTCGGCCGTGCGGATCACACATATTCCAACCAATATCGTGGTAACGTGCCAGAATCAGCGTTCGCAAATTCAAAACCGGGCCGTTGCGATGCAGGTTTTGCGTTCCAAACTATACGAGTTGGAATTGGAAAAACGCAAGGCTGAATCAGCCGATTTAGAGGCTACTAAACAAGATATTTCGTTTGGGTCGCAGATTCGCAACTACACTTTGCAGCCTTATCGTTTAGTCAAAGATACGCGGACAAAACTTGAAAAATCGGATGTTGACTCGGTCTTAAATGGTGAAATTGATGAATTTATCAAAGAGTTTCTACTTTTCAAAAAAGGACGTAACTCGTAATTATTTAATGAGATATGGCTAATGAATCAATAAAAAAAGAACTGACCTCTCGGAGTTTGTGGCGGGGCAATGAAATCATCGCCATCATTTTGTTTGCGATTGTATTTTTAACCACTCTTTGTTTGGCCTCTCACACTTTTTATGACTGGTCATCAAATAGTACGGGTGATAATTCAGCCAACACCCGCAATTGGATCGGAGTAGTCGGAGCTTTCGCCTCCGATTGGCTCTTTCAATTTTTTGGACTGACGGCCTATCTTTTACCTGCTCTACTATGTTTAATCGGGTGGCGCGTTTTTCGTGCGGTCAACCTTTATGTGCCTTTTAACCGCATCATTGGCTTTATTTTATTTGTGGCATCAATTTCGGGGCTGATGTCGGTTTGGCTCAGTTCAGGTTTTCGCGGCGGACTGCTCGGTGCAGTTGTGGCGAAAGCCTCGCTTTATTTGATCGGGCAGATCGGCTCAATAATTTTGCTCGTAACTCTATTTTTAACCTCAATTTTACTGATCACAGACCTTTCTTATCTTTCTACTGTGAGCGGATTCAAACCGGCTTTGGGCTATTTTAACCTTTGGTTTGGTAAATTAACCGGACGTTTTCGCGATTGGCGCGAAAAATATCATACGCAAGCCAAATTGCGATCAGAAGAACGCCATAAATCGCGAACTCATCCGCAGCGTGAAGTTGTTGCCAAAGAATCCGCAAACCCGACCATTTCAATCGGTGAACCAACGGTCAAAAGGCGTGTCCAGGAATCTGATAAAATCGAACCCCAAACGACTGAAACCGAAACGTTTGAAATATTTAAACCTAAGAAAATTGAAGATTTACGCCCACAAATCATTTTCCCTACCGAAGTTTCTCCGACCCAAGAAACGGACGATTTACCTCCAATTTCGGAGATCAAAGTCGAGAAAAATACAGAGGTTAAATATCTTATTTCCGAAGATGAGTTATCCGAGATTCCGATTACACCGATTAGAGTAACCGGTAATTTAGAGAAAATCGAAACTGAAGAAACCGAAGAAAACACGCCGATTGCTAAAAAACCGGAGCCGCAAAACTTTGAAAATTACGTTTTGCCGACTTCTGATTTTCTGACGCCTTCGCCGCCGAGAATTGAACAGGGACGCGACGAATTTTATGCCACCGCCCGCGAATTAACCAGCAAATGCAGCGAGTTTAACGTCAACGGCGAGGTCAAACATATCTGTCAGGGGCCGGTCGTGACGACCTATGAATTCAAACCCGATGCCGGAGTTAAATATTCTCGAATCACAGGTTTAGGCGACGATTTATGTCTCGCCTTAAAAGCCGAATCCATCCGTATTGACCGTATTCCGGGCAAAGCCTATGTTGGGATCGAAGTGCCTAATCAGAATCGCGAAACCATTTTTTTGCGTGAAGTGATTGAATCAAAAAAATTTCAATCCGCCGATTCATTGCTTTCGATTGCGCTTGGTAAAAGTATTGACGGATTAAATTATATTGCTGATTTGACCAAAATGCCGCATCTTTTGATGGCCGGACAAACCGGAGCCGGGAAATCAGTTGGCGTTAATTCGCTCATCGTTTCAATTTTATACAAAGCTAAACCTGACGAGGTCAAACTGATCATGGTTGACCCGAAACAGGTCGAGCTGGGAATTTACGCGGATATTCCACATCTCGCGACGCCGATCATTACCGATCCGAAAAGAGCTTCGGTGGCTCTGAAATGGGCCGTCGGGCAAATGGAACGACGTTACAAAGACCTCGCCGGTTGGGGAGTTCGCAATATTGACGGGTACAATTCGGAAGTTAAACGCCGAAATGAAATCGGGCATCTTGACGATAACGGCGAGGCCTGGAAAAAACTCCCGTATCTGGTCATCATCATTGACGAGTTGGCTGATTTGATGATGGTCGCCGGCAAAGAAGTCGAAGAATCCATCACGCGGCTGGCGCAGATGGCCCGGGCCGTCGGCATTCACCTCGTGCTTGCGACCCAAAGACCTTCGGTTGATGTTATCACCGGTTTAATCAAAGCCAACTTCCCTTCGCGCATTTCGTTTCGGGTTTCTTCAAAAGTTGATTCACGCACCATTATTGACGCTAATGGCGCAGAAAGTCTGCTTGGTAAAGGCGATATGCTTTTTCTTCCGCCCGGCGTTTCTAATTTAATTCGGGTTCATGGGGCATTTGTGGATGAAAAGGAAATTGGTAAAATTGTCGAACATATCAAATTGCAAGGCCGCCCCGAATACGACACAACCATCACCAAAACCGATGAAGAACTGGATGATTCGGGCGATCTGCCGGGTAAAAAAGATCCGTTATTTATTGATGCATTACGCTCGGTAGTGACAGCCAAAAAAGCCTCGACTTCACTTTTGCAACGTCATCTCAGAATCGGTTACGGGCGCGCCGCCGCCATTTTAGACGCGATGGTCAAAGAAGGGATGATTGGTGAAATGGACGGGGGTTCTCGCGCTCGTCCGATTCTGGAAAAGGCATATGAATATCTCGAAGCTTACGAAAGTGCCGATGTTTAATGGTTTTTTTAAGTTTTTCACAATTTTCCACAGAAATCGGTGGAAAACTCTGTGGAAAACTACTTTTCCACAAACTTAAACTATTGATTTTTAACGACTTTTAGCATTTTGCACATAACAGATGCAATTCCTTAACTCTAGTTATTTCAACATTTACACATTATTGTCTAATGTAATACGTTTGATACTTTTGGCAATCTGTTTATTTTTTTGTTTTTTAATCCTTGCTTGCTCAAATCCCCAACAGAATCAACAATTAAACATCGGAAAACGTCAGCCAACGATTGAAAATGCGATCAATCTTAATTTGGCCACTGCCGAAGAGTTCGAAAAATTACCCAAAATTGGAAAAGGAATTGCCCGAAGAATAATTCAATTTCGTGAGAAAAACGGCAAATTCCGGCGGGCGGAACATTTGATTTTAGTGCGCGGAATGAGCGATAAAAAATTTCGTGAAATTCAAAATTTAGTTAAAGTAGAATGACTCAACATTAATCTCAATAAAAAGGAAATCTTGAAATGGCTGAAACCTCTCGACAAGCCCCTTCAAACTTCACGCTGTATCCTCTGGCGTGGCTCACAGTTTGTTTTGCGCTCGGAATTTTTACCGACAAAGTTCTCAACTTTGCCTGGCCAATTTACCTCAGTCTGTGTCTGATATCGGCAACGCTGTCAATCATTTTTCTCAAGCAGAAATTTGCGCTCGCCTTTGTTTTGTTGGCTTTTACGGCACTCGGCGGATTGTCTTTGCAAGCGGAAAAAAGCTCTGTGGCTCAAAACCGGCTAAAGATTTTGTATGATTCCGGACATCTCAGATCGGGCGAACCGGTTGAAATCATTGGCACCTCGCAGGGTCAGCCCGAATTGACGGTGGGCGGTTTTTTTCTCATATTAAACACTAAAACCCTCATTTCCAAAGGGTTTGAGCAGTCAGTATCGGGCCAGGTACGATTGTTTTTACCGATTCGAGACGCCCAAATCGCGCAAGAATACGAGCACTTGCAACTTGGTTACGGAACACGAATCCGGGTGGCCTGTGAACTCAAACGCGAAGAGAGATTTCAAAATCCGGGCGGCATTTCAACCAAAGAGATCTTGCAACAGCAAGGAATTGACGCGACCGGAATCGTCAAAAGTTCGCTCCTGATTGAAAATTTAGGCCAAGAGCAACATTCGCCCCTCTTTGAATGGATTTCGCAGCGGAGACAAATTTTGATGCTTGAATTCAAAAAATATTTTTCCGTTTCGACCGCCGGCGTCCTCATCGCTTCGCTCCTGGGCAATAAGTATCACCTCGATAAAACTACGGCGGAAAGTTTTCGGGAAGGCGGCACCTTTCACATTTTGGTCATCAGCGGACTGCAAATTACCTTTATCGGCGGATTGGCGATTCTTTTTTTACGGCAATTCACCCGGCATCGTTTTTGGCAATTTCTTTTAGCCAGCGCATTTTTATGGGCTTACACTTTGGCGGTCGGAGCAGACGCGCCCGTCATGCGAGCCGCCGTGATGTTCACGGTTTGGTATTTTGCATACGTCGTTTTCCGTCCGGCTACCCTGCTCAATGCGCTGGCTGTAAGCGCTTTGGTTTTATTGATTTGGAAACCCTCAGACATTTTTACCCAATCGTTTCAATTGACTTTTATGTGTGTTTTGTCAATCGTCATGATGGCTGTTCCATTACTCGAAAAATTGAAAAACATCGGGAAATGGCATCCGACCGCTGAAACTCCGGTTCCGCCAAACGTCCCGAAATGGTTAAAAATATTATGCGAAACACTCTATTGGAGCGAAAAAAATTGGCACAAAGAATTGAAGCGAACCGTTTGGCAATGCCGCCTTTTCAAAACTCCGTCAGCCGAGAAATTAGAAGCTTGGGGCTTGCAAAAAATTCTTCGCTACAGCTTTGAAACGATTGTCGTTTCAACCATTGTCCAGGCGTGGCTGATCCCCTTTGCCGTCATTTATTTTCATCGAATTTCATTAGCTTCGATTTTGCTCAATGTCCCCATCGGGGTGCTGATGGCAATCGAAAGCTTAACCGCGATCACCGGGGTTTTTATCGCTCAAATCAACGATGTTTTGGCCGCACCTTTCATTTTTCTGACTGAAATTTTGAATTGGCTGATTTTGCAGATCACTACTTTATTTATCAGCCAGGATTGGTCGTCCCTCAGAATCCCGCATTATGCAGGTGAACTCAAAATCGTTTATTTTCTATATTTTCTGCCGATTTTTAGTTTGACTCTCCTACTTTTACACTGGTCGCCATTTGATTTGAAATTCAAAATTAAAAACCGTGGGTTAAAAATTCGCATCGCTTTTATCGGTTTTTTCAGCTTACTCGGTTTTATTATTTTTCATCCGTTAAGTGCGCCGACACCTGACGGTCAACTTCAGCTTGATGTTCTTGATGTCGGGCAAGGTGATTCAGTTCTGTTGACAATGCCAACCGGTGAAACGATGCTGGTGGATGGGGGCGGAAGAGCCAATTTCAACAAACTCTATGTCACCCGCGAAGGCGAAGAACCCGAATTTTTTGAGCCTGATACACAAAATATCGGTGAGACAGTAGTCTCAAACTTTTTGTGGGAAAAAGGTTATGACAAAGTTGATTTTCTGCTTGCCACACATGCCGATACTGACCATCTTCAGGGACTCACGGACGTCGCCGGAAACTTTTCTATCAATTCGGCAATCGTTGCCCGAACTCCTTTGCAAGATGAGGATTTTGCGGGTTTTTACCAGGTTTTGCAACGAAAGAATATTCCGCTGATGAAAATAAAACGAGGTGATATTTTGACCTTTGGCGAGGTAAAAATTGAAGTTTTATCGCCCAATCCGGACGAAAATCCAAATGCTGAGTGGGACAATAACCATTCCATAGTTTTACGAATCATCTATGGCGGAACTATATTTTTACTGACCGGAGACATTGAGAAAGAGACTGAAAAAGAACTATCGAAAATGCCGGAATTGTTGCAGGCGAACGTAGTTAAAGTTGCTCACCACGGAAGTCGAACTTCTTCAACCCAATCATTTATCAAAGCAACCAAAGCGAAACTTGCCGTCATTTCGGTTGGGACCGATTCCCCTTTCGGACATCCGCATGAAGAGGTCGTTGAAGGTTGGGAAAATTCAGGAGCCAAGATTATGACGACCGGAGAAAAAGGCGCAATTTCAATGCGGAGTGATGGCAAGAAAATTTCAATTAAAACTTTTCAAAAATAAAAAACGCTCTGCAAAGGTTCCTAGGGTAAAACCTTGACGAGCGTTCCTACAAAATCTTGATGCCTTATTTTTACTTCAATCAGAATTAAAAGTCAATATCAAAGTTTTGTAAATCCCGGTAATTGTGGTAATAAATTAATAAATATTTTTCCACAATTATGTTTGAGACTTATAAATTTGAGAATTTTCTTCTCAACAAACGAAATCGCGCCCTCCTTCAACAAGGCAAACCGCTACATCTCAGTCAGCGGGCCTTTGAAATCCTGCTTTTTCTGGTTGAACGCCAGGGTCAAATTGTGACCAAAGAATCACTTTTGGACGAGATTTGGCAAGGCAGCTTTGTCGAAGAAGGAAATTTAGCGGTTCAGATGTCTGCCTTACGGAATCTTTTAGGCGAAAAGCGAGGCGAATACAAATATATCCAAACAGTAACCGGCAAAGGCTACTGTTTTATCGCCAATGTCGAAAAACAAACAGTCGAAAACTTAAATCAAATTTCGGCTAAAATTGTCACAACTGACAATGATCTATCAATTGCGGTTCTGCCTTTTTGGAATCGCAGCGAGGACACGGACATTGACTTTTTGGCCGAGGGAATTGCGGAAAGTCTGATTTCTAATCTTTCACAATTGCCGCAACTAAAAGTGATGGCTTACAGTGCTGTTTCCGGTTATCAGGGCCCAGAGATTGATTTACAGGAAACGGCCTTTATTCTCGGCGTGAGCAAGATTCTAAAAGGGAAAATCCTCAAACTCGGCAATACGTTACAAGTCAGTGTTGAACTAATTAATGCTGACGACCTGACGCTCATTTGGGGCGAACAATACGAGTTCCAACCCGAGGAGCTGTTCAAACTTAAAAAAGAAATCTCGCACAAAATCGTCGAGTCTCTTAAACTGAAACTAACAAAATTCGAAACCACCAAACTCGACAAACAATACACCTCCAGCCCGACCGCCTATAAACTCTATCTCCAGGGTCGTCATTGGATGGAAGAAAGAACCGAGCCTAAACTATTCAAATCAATCGAATATTTTGAAAAAGCCCTGAAAATTGATCCAAATTTTGCTCTCGCTTATACCGGAATTGCCGATGCTTATAGCTATCTTGGGAGCTATTATTTCTTGCGAGCATCAGAGGTAGTCCCCAAAGCCAAATTAGCTATTCAGATGGCAATTGCTCTTGATGAGAATCTTTCCGAAGCTTATTGTTCCTTAGGGTTTCTGTATCTTTTTTTTGATTACAATCCAAACATTGTCGAAACTTCATTCAAGAAGTCCCTTGGGTTGAATCCAAACAATGCGCTTGCAAATAACAGATATAGTATTTACATGCTGAACCTTCAAGATTATGAAAAATGCTTTTTATACCAAAACAAGGCCCTTGATCTCGATCCGTTATCACTTGTCTTTAATGGCGGTTTAACAAGCCGTTTCTATCTTTTTAAGGATTACGCTAAAGCAATTATTCACGGTGAAGAAACGTTAGCTTTATATCCTAATCATTCGTATGGATTTTATTACCTCGCTTTTGCCTATTCCCAAATGGGCATCTTCAAGGATGCAATTGACAATATTGATAAAGCTCTCACTCTCAACACTTCGCTGGAGGTTCTGGCTTTGAAAGGCCACATTCTGGCACTTTCAGGTGATGAAAAAGCAGCTCGCAAGATATTGAGCGAAATAATTGATGAATCTCAAACCAAGCTGATTGATTTTATGGATATTGCTCACATTTATTCGGCTTTGGGTGAAAAAGACAAGGCGTTTGAATATTTAGAAAGAGCACGGGAAGCGAGAATGAATCACTTTTGCATCTTAAAAGTTGATCCACGTTTCAAAAATTTGCATTCTGATCCGAGATTTGATGAATTTTTGAAGAAAATCGGGCTCTAATCATGTTCTTAATAATTTTCCCGCCAGATTTAATCTAATTTAATAACTCTTAATCCAAATTAAAGACTTCATCTCTATGAACCAGTAGAATAACGGACATAGACAGAAAAGAGCTGAATTCAGGATAGTGAATACGAATTTACTCTAGGTTTTTGAGAAAAAAATTGCGTTTCCTCACCCCTCGATTTAGTCTTTACCTCACCCCTCACCTGCCGGACAAAAAGCCCGTGAATCATTTTTTGATCAATTCACGGGCTTTTTGTTTTGATCAATTTCAATGATTGAAATGTCTGATCCCGGTGAAAGCCATCGTCAATCCAAATTCGTTGCAGGCTTCGATAACTTCTTCGTCTCTGACCGAACCGCCTGGCTGAATAATTGCTGAAATTCCAAACCTGGCGGCTTCGTCAATATTGTCGCGGAAAGGAAAAAACGCATCCGAAGCCATCGCCGCGCCTTTCAAAGGCAGCGCAAATCGTTCCGCCCTCATGGCTCCAATCCGCACCGAATCAACCCGATTCATTTGCCCGGCACCGACTCCGAGCGTTTGATTTTGATTGGCAAAAACAATCGCGTTCGATTTGACGTGTTTGCAAACCTTCCACGCCAAAATCAGAGCTTTGAGCTCATCTTCGGTCGGACTTCGTTCCGTGACAAATTTCAGCTCGGCTTCGGAAACATTGTATAAATCTTTTTCCTGCACCAGCATTCCGCCCGAAATTTGTTTGTAAGTAAAATTTGAACGATTTCCGGTTTCACGAACGCCCAAAACCCGTAAATTCCTTTTAGTTTGAAAAATTTCCAAGGCCTCGGATTCAAACTCCTGGGCAACTACGACTTCGGTAAAAACTTCGTTGATGGCTTTGGCAGTTTCTGCGTCAACTTTTTGATTTAGCGCGACAATTCCACCGAAAGCTGAGACCGGATCGGTAGCAAGGGCACGTTGATAGGCTGCTAAATTAGTCGCGCCCGTCCCGACTCCTGATGGATTGGTATGTTTGATAATCGCCACTGCTAATTCATCAAAATCCCGTACCAGACGCCAGGCGGCTTCGGCGTCAACATAGTTGTTATACGACATTTCTTTACCGTGAAGCTGTTCGGCTCCGGCAATTCCACCCGTTTCTTCGGTTGAATAGAGAGCCGCCTTTTGATGCGGATTTTCGCCGTAACGCAAATCGGTTACTTTAGCTAATTCGATAGTTTTGTATTCACCCAATTCTTCCGGTTCATCTTCGACATCCGTTTCAATAAACGCCAAATTACCCAGGGGATTAAAGGGCTCAAGAAAATCTAAATCAGCATTGGAAAGTTGTTTGGCCAGATAGCTCGAAATGGCTAAATCATAACTTGCCGTACGCGTGTAGGCGAGTGCGGCGAGACGCTGACGGGTTTCGAGACTCAAACTTCCGCCCGTTTCTCTCAGCTCGGCGATTATACTCTCGTAGAGTTTGGCATCGGTGACGACCGCTACATCACGCCAGTTTTTCGAGGCGGAACGAATCATGGCCGGTCCGCCGATGTCAATATTTTCGACTGCTTCTTCGAGCGTGACATCCGATTTTTCAATAGTTTGCTCGAACGGATAAAGATTTATACAAACCAGGTCAATTGGCTCAATGCCGTGTTCTGTCATTGAGTTGACGTGATTCTCGTTATCGCGTAACGCCAAAAATGCACCATGGATTTTCGGATGCAGAGTTTTTACCCGTCCATCCATCATCTCGGGAAAACCCGTAATCTCAGCCACTTCCGTGACCGTTAAACCTGCTTCACGCAATGACCTGGCGGTTCCGCCGGTTGAAATGAGGTGGATGCCAAAACCGGTCAGTTCCCTGGCAAATTCAACAATCCCGGTTTTGTCCGAAACGCTCATTAAGGCTTGCTTGATTTTTCGTAACTCGCTCATAAAAATAAAATTAGCGGTCTCAGGTGACCGCTTTGGTTAGTTCAGAAATTTTAATAATCGGGCAGATAGAATTTAAGCAGAAGGCGTGTTCTGGTAAAAACAAACTCTGTCTTTATTTTTGCTTTAAGCCAATAGTTAGATGAAAAATCTGCCGAACAACATTAGGCTCAATAAAAAAGCGACGACATAGACGATAATTTTTATTAAACTCATAACTTGAAAATGAATACCTGAATCAACTACGTGCAAAACATTATTTTAGTTCCCTAAAATATCGAATGTCAAAGGAGAAAAATCATATTTACTTAATTACTAACGGAGCTTTCCCCAAAGTAATTTTTGAGTTGTGAAAATCAAACTTGCTTTTTCACTCTTTATTTTTCTAAGATTCAAATATGGAAGTTATCTGGAGAAATAATGCACGGGAAAATTCGCCGATTTTGTTCAAACGTGAAGCTTGCCGGGATGATTTTTGGGTTAAACATCTTCGAGTTTTGCCTGGTGAACTTCCGTCCCACACCGCCAAATTTAACGAAGTGAATCTTACGCTGGACGGGAGTCTTTTTACCGAAAGACAGACTTCTAGCGGCAAAACCCGGTCTGACATCGCTGACGCAAATTCGATGTGTATGATGCCCGCCGGACAAACTGTAACCGCTAATTGGAATCACGAGTACGAATATCTGACCATTGATTTTAGCCGAAATTATATGTCACAGATGGCGCTCGAAATGAAACTTTCGTCAAGGGTGGAATTGAAAGAAACGGTTTCCAAAAAAGACGTACTGATCCAACATTTAAGTCTCGCCTTTCTCGCCGAAGCGGAGAAAAAAGAAGCCTCGTCACGTCTTTATTCAGAATCGATCGCTCACACCCTGATGTTCCATTTGTTGAAAAATTACAGCACGGCGGATTTTCAAAACAAGAGTTTTTCGGGCGGTTTATCGGGCAGCAAATTACGCCGGGTGACTGAGTTCATTAATGACAATCTCGAAAACGATTTAACTTTAACCGAAATTGCGGCCGTCGCAGGTTTGAGCCATTTTCATTTTGCGCGCGCCTTTCGTAAAACGATGAACATTACGCCGCAGCACTATATTACCAATCGGCGAATCGAAAAAGCCAAAGAACTTTTGGCCAAAAGCAATCTCCCGATTGTCGAAGTCGGTTTTCAGACCGGCTTCAAAAATCAAAGTCATTTCACCGCACTTTTTCGCAAATTTACTTCGCTGACACCGAAAATCTGGCGCGAAGCTAAACAAAATTAAAGATTCTATGAACAATCAATCAATCAAAGTTAAATTATTCTCCGTCTTTGTTTTAGTCATCCTCGGCAGTTTCTCGGGGTTCAGCCATTCAGCCGTCGGAGCAGACAAAAACTCTGACAAAAACAAACTTCAAATTGCCAAATTGCTCGATGATTTTAATCTGGCGGCCGCCAATGCCGAATATCAAAAATACTTTGATTTCTTTGCCGAAAACGGGGTCTTTATCGGAACTGACGCAACGGAAAATTGGGATAAGAAAAGTTTTATGGTTTGGGCAAAACCGTATTTTGATAAAAAACAGACCTGGAATTTCAAAGCTATTGAGCGGCACATTTTCGTTGATAAATCAGGCAAATTTGCCTGGTTTGACGAATTATTGGATACACAAATGAAGATTTGCCGAGGTTCCGGGGTTCTCAGAAAATCAGGCAAAGATTGGAAAATCGAGCAATACGTTCTTTCGATGACCATTCCCAACGATCAGGTTGATGAAGTCGTAAAAATGAAGGCTCCGATCGAAGAGGCGTTGATCAAGAAATTAACTGCAAAATAAACAAATTTCACTGAACTGAAAAGTATTTCGGGTTAGCGCAATTTTACGATATAAACGGCAAGCAGAGAAAAGATTTGTTTGCCGTTTTTCTTTTAGACTCTATTTGAAACTGACGGTTGTGATTAAAAACTGCGGATTAGATCTAAGAAAGTCCGAAATCCAAAATCACAAACCCAACCTCGGTTTGAGGAGATTCTAAAGAAATGAAAAGGTTAATTCTTGTAAGTTTATTCGTTTTGATATTACAAATTGGCACGTTTGCCCAAAGCTATGAATTTGGTCTGGGCATTAATTTGGCAAGGTCGGGCAATTTTCAAACTGCTCTCCTATATTTTCAAAAATCCATTGATGAAAATCTTTCGGCTCGAAAACTGGCGCGGATTCATTACAATATCGGCGTTTGTTTTTATCAGTTAAAGCAAGCAAAACAAGCAGTTGCAACATTTGGAGAAGCAATCAGGCTTGATCCGAATTACGAAAAAGCATTTTACGCGCTCGGGATGGGGCAGATCGATTTGAAAAATTGGAACGAAGCTGAAACAGCTTTTCGCCAATCTCTCAAACTCGCGGATGGCCGCAACGGCGAAGCATGGTTTGATTTGGCATTAGTTTTGTATGAGTCCCAAAAAATTGACCAGACGATTGAAAGTTTGAATAATGCCATCAAATATCGAAACAATGCGATTGGCGCAAGCCACAATAATTTGGGTGTGGTTTTGACGTTAAAAGGCGATTTCAGCGCCGCCCTCCGCGAGTTTGAAAGAGCTCTGAAACTCAACTTTGCCGAAGCCGAAAATAATTTGAGAATTTTACGTAAAGCTATCATTACAAATGACCAATCTTTGATAGCAAAACTAACTTTTAAGGAGAAAAATAATGAATAATAAACAATCCGATACGATGGCAGTTTTGAAACTCTATGAACTGCGGCGTGATCCGAAAATGCGCGAAGCGCGGGCCTGGTTTATGACCGAATTTCGTCCGCAAAGTGCGATGGATATTGTCAAACTGCTGATCAGCGGTCAACAGGAGAGTGCTAATTTCAGAATGATCACATCATACTGGGATATGGCGGCGTCACTCGTCAATAACGGGGGCATTGATGCCAAACTTTTCCTTGATGCGAACACTGAACATATCGCGGTTTATTCCAAACTGCAGCCGTTTTTGACGGAAATTCGGCAAATCATCAATGAAGACGATTACTACATCAATTTGGAAAAACTGGTCAAGGGAATTCCAAACATTGATATAAAACTCGAAAAAAGGCGTCAGCTTTTCGAAAAATGGTCTCAAAGCAAGGGTTGATAGATGAGGGATGAAGGATGAATTTTCTTTTGTCCCTTTGTCTTTTCGGCTTTGATTGAAGGTTTTTTAGTTGTAAAATCTCAACCAAATTGAAAATTATGTGTGCCGGGTCAATGTCATAGTGCGACAGCCAAAGGTGAACTATTTTCACAGTTTGAAGCAGTTGTTTCGAGCCTATTTCTTTCTGTTTCGATTCTTAACATTTGATTTGCTTCTTCCAACCTTTTAGATAAGCGAATTGCTCTGAAATAATAAACGCGACTATCGTCTCGCCAGATTTTGGCATTGAGTTGCCAAAATGGACGACAAATTTGCTCTTTGTATCCCGGCAGAAAATACAATCTGCCCTTCTCGTCTTCGGCTTCCAATCCATCTAAAGTTTCAAAGATTTTAATTTTTTGTCCGGCGAGTTTTGGATTAATGTAAACATCCCGTTGAAAAAAACGCATCAACCCGTTCGGTCTGACCTTTTTTGTGCCTCGCTCACACCACGCGATTTTCTCCAAATTATTGAGAATATGTGGCAAAGCAAAGAAATCCTGTTCATTTAATCTGGTGGCTGATGGTTTTCCTTTTAAGGCGTAATGACCGCGAATTGTATTTCGATATTCTACATATTCCGGCAAGTTCCTTTTCAATTGACTAAACTTCCATTCGTCGAAATGCCGATAAAACTCATTCATATCATCCCGAAAGGCACGTTCGAGTTTGCCGTTGGTTTGCGGGTGATTGACTGCGGAGTGGATTAATCGGATGTTTAACTGTCGGCAGAATTCCTGCAAAAGTTTGCCCTTGAAATATGAACCATTATCGAAAACTAATGCCTGCGGAATTGTTCGATATTTTCGCATTGCGGCGATTATTGCCCTGATGGTCGTGTTTACAGTAACGTCACGGAACAAATCACAAAAAACATATGCACGAGAATAATCGTCCAAAAGAGTTAATTGAAAAGTAATCCAGTCTTCATCGGTGAGGGTTACTTTTTCCATGAGGTCGCCGTGCCAAAGCCGATGCGGATGATTTCGCTCATAAAATTGCCACTTAGGTTTTGGTCCGACGAACTTACTGGAAACAGTTGAGAAAAGACTATTTAGTTAGTTCTACTTTATCAGATCTCATTTCCTTCATTTATCGCACTTTTTTGCGTTTTTTAGCAATTCGGTTTAATCTGACAAAGTAGAATTAGGAATTCCATATAAATTACTAAACGGAATTTAAATCGGTACAAATCAAAGTTCGATGGTTTCGTAGCGTTCCAAGTTTTTGTAGATTTACAAACTTTTACTTCAGGTAAATATGCGCCCTAAAATAATACTAACTATTGTCTTGTTTTTGAGTTATGTCAGTCTTCAAGCTCAAACTTTGTCATCTGCAAACCCGGCGACGGACAAGGTTAGAATTGAAAGACTTGCCGGTTTAGCAAAAGTCTGGGGCGCTGTGAAATATTTTCATCCGTTTCCGGCTTATAAAGAGATTGATTTGGACAAAGCTTTGGTTGAAGCGATTCCAAAAGTTGATGCAGCAAAATCGCCCGAAGAATATGCCCAGGCTTTGAATTCGATGCTCGCCGCGCTTGGCGATGATTCGACGCGGGCTTTTGTTGCAGCAAAAGAATCGCCAACCCAAAATAAGGCGAACGGCAAAGAGCCTTTGCGGTTGGAGAACGGCGTTTTGTATTATGACGCGCTTGAAGCCGCACGGTTAATCTCGCAAAGCGAAGAAAAATCGCGCGAATTTAATGAAAACTTTTTCAAATTTCTACCGCAAGCGAAAGCATTGTTGATTGATGCTCGGTTCGAGGGCGAATCGGATGATGAATTGTTGGATTCGATTGTGACGCACTTGCGCTCAACTTTTTCTTCGCTGCTCGACCGCAAAATCACTCTCGGCTCGCTTCGTTACCGAACTCACACCGGCTACGCACCCCAAGATGGTTTGTTTTCGGGCGGA
>JANOEF010000718.1:0-22341 GCA_031413075.1 Acidobacteriota bacterium
GTCCCATCTTTGGTAATTGTAACTTCCGGTTCAATTATATCTTCGTGCCAATATCTTCTACTCGCAGAAACATCGCCCGGAAGTGTAAAACCTGCGAGCGTTGACATCGCAACGTTGTGCATTCGACCAATTCCGGCTTCGAGCATTCCGCCGCACCAGACCGGAATATTATTTTTAGCCGCATAGGCCTGAATAATTTTCGCCGTGGAATGTCCGCCGACTCGCCCTAGTTTAATGTTGATGATCCGGCAGGCATCTATTTCCAGGGCTTGACGGGCCTCTCTGAATGTGGTGATTGATTCATCCAGACAAATTCGTGTTTTAATTAGTTTTTGCAATTTGGCATGGTCAATCAAATCTCCGGCGGCCAGCGGTTGTTCAATCATTAACAAATTATATTCATCGAGTTGTTTGAATAACTCTTGGTCACATTCGAATTCATACGCCGAATTTGCGTCAACCGACAGCAAAATGTCAGGAAAATTTGAACGAATTGTTTTGACAAGTTCGACATCCTGAGCCGGTTTAATTTTCAATTTAATGCGCTGATAACCGCTTTCCACTTCGCGAGTGACGACTTCGACCAGTTTTTCCAAACTTGATTGGATTCCGATTGAAACGCCGCTGTTGATTTCCGTCTGAGTTCCCCCTAAATGCTGCCACAGAGGAATGCCCAAAACTTTGGCTTCCAAATCCCAAAGGGCCGTTTCGACCGTCCCGATTGCCATTCGATTTCCTTGAATCGGGGTTAAAGACTTTGCAACCTCCGAAGCCGATGAAATATTTGCTTTGATCAGCATCGGCACTACCGAATTTTTGATAATTGACCAACAAGTATCAATCGTCTCCGAAAGGTAAAACGGACGGTTTGGAGCGGTGCATTCGCCCCAACCCGAAACGCCGTCTTTGTTCCAAACCCGAACCAGCAAAATTCGGCGATTTTGAGTCGTCCCGAAACTGGTCTCAAACGGATGTTTGAGAGGCATTTCGATTTCAAATAATTCGATTTTTTCTAATTGCATTTACTTTAGGAGATTTGCCCGCGAAATACGCGAAACACACGAAAAAAGAGAATCAAATTATAATTCCGCTTTTCTTTGAGCGTCTTTGGCGTGTTTGGCGGGCAAACTAATTTTTAAAAAGTTGAGGTAAAACTCAACAAGTTTCCGGCATAAACCAGCCATAAAATACCCAGACAAGCCAAGGCAAAGATCGTTGCCTGGAGCTTGCCCCAAATGCGGTAACTTTTGCTCATCCAGGTGTGAATAGCGTTGTAAAAGACGACCAGCGAACCGGCCGAAGCAATGACCCCGATGATTTGGATCAGTCTCAGCCAGTTGTTGCCTGAATCACTTAAAACTTCTAAATGACCAAATGCGTAAACGACAAAAACCGCAAATGAGATAACAAAGATCAGGTTGAGAGCAAAGATCAGGCGGACTGCCCAGCGGAGTTTCCATTCCAAGGGCGTGAGTTCCAGTTTATGCCCGTAACTTCTTCGCACCCACCACGCGACAAACCACAGAATGAGGGTCAAAAGCATTATTCCCAGCGAAAGTCCGACCACCGGCATCAGAAGTTTACCGTTGTCCAGCGTTCCGACTTTGGTAAAGGTCATAAACGGATACGACATGATCATCTGTAATTGTCCGTCTTGATTGGGTTTGAAAATCAACAAATCCTGCCCCTCAACTTCACGGAACTTCATCCCGCCGATCGCCCGCCATTTCTTCGGTTTTCCGTTTGCTCCCAAGAGCATTGAAGATTGAATCGTTCCGTCTTCACCTGCCATAACAGAAACGGGCGTCATCATAGAGAGTGCCCGAAAAGCTGATTTTTCTGCCCGACGGCTGCCTAAATAATTTCCGGCAACAGCCTGAGCTTCTTCTTTGGCATTTTCAACGGTTGGTTCGTTCGGAAGCGGATTCGGGAAGTAACGATCCATAAACGCATTCCAAATCACTTCGCGTGGTGACGAATGTCCGCGACTCTGGCTATTGTATGAAATGAAAAAGCCGACTCCGGCATCTTGAATCAGATGCAAATCGCTGTGAAACCACATCGTATCGCCGCCGTGACCGATGATGCGTTTTCCGTTTTGCGATTCTTCATAAAATCCGTGCGCCATCGCCTGAGCCGCATCATCAAGCGCAAAAAGACGGCTGTGCATCAATTTTGCTGTTTCAGGTTTGAGAATTTGAGCCTCGCCCAACTTTCCGCTCTGCAAATGTGCGAGCATAAATTTGGACATATCAACTGCCGAACTGCTCATACTTCCGGCGGGGAAAGCGTTGATATTTTCAAATCCTTTGGCTTCATCAGACGCAAGCTGATAACCGCTCGACATATTCGGGACAAGGTTTTCGGGCAATGGTTGGCGGAAAGTTGAATAATTCATTCCGAGCGGTTTGAAGATATTTTCTTCGAGATAATCATTAAAAGGTTTGCCCGAAACACGCTCAACGATATATCCGGCAAGCGCTGTTCCATAATTCGAGTAAGCAGGGGTTGTTCCCGGCGGGAAAATTCGAGCCGGAATATGCGTTTTCACATATTCGCCGAGATTCGGACTTTCCATATTCAGCGTAAATAAATCCTTGATTTGCTCTTCAAACCCCGGCGTGTGAGTCAAAATGTGCGTCAGCGTAATCGGCTTTCCAAAGGCTTCGGGAATTTTGAAATCAAGATATTCGTTGACATCTTTATTCAAATCCAATTTGCCCTGTTCAACTAGCTGCATAACAGCCGTCCAGGTAAATAATTTTGAAACCGAACCGGGACGAAAAAGAGTAGTTTCAGGCGAAACAGGCTTTTTCGTTTTCACATCAGAATATCCGTAACCTTTCGCAAACAACAATTTACCGTCTTTAACCACGGAAACTGTTGCACCGGCAATGTCGTTTTGTGTTAGTTGTGCAGGAACAATTCCGTCCAAGAATGCCTCGACATCAGCCGCCGTCATTTCGGGTTTGCCTGATGCGGCTGGCTTTGGTGCCTCTCCTGGTTTTGCCCCGGTTGTTTTTGGATCTTGTCCAACCATAGTCGAACAAAAAATGACGCTTAATATAAATAAAGCCGTTAGTTTTCTCATAATTTTAATCAATTTACCTGTAATCTCAGCGAATTTTCGCTAATTAGAAGAAATTATTCGCGTTAATTGGCGTAAATTCGAGGGCAAATTTCCCTGTCTCATACCGACGTTACTTGATCTTTGGAGCAGGAAGAGTCGCACCGCCTTGAACAAAGGTCATTCCGGTGATTTTCCCCTGTGCATCGCTATTAAACGTAATCGTTACGGCAACATCACGCGAAAAGAATTTAGTCTCGGTTTCACCCGATAGCGATACTTTCTGCTGATCCGCAACTTGCCCGAAAAGTTTTCCATTTTCAAGGAGTATGCGGAAGACGACATTCGGCAACAACTGATAATCCCCAACGTATTTTTCCAAAATCTGTGTCGAAACGGCGATTTCCGTGCGTTCCTGCGGAATTTCGTATTTTTGTCCAAAAACAATGGCCGACAAATCATTGGCAATTCGTCCGGCAGGTGAACCCTGAACGTTGCTTAAAACGACAAAGGTCAAACGCTCCGTTGGAAAACGACTGATTTGGGTTGAAAAGCCAAAAATGCTGCCGCCGTGGGAAATTTGCTGTTTCTCAAATCTAGTATTGATGCCCCAACCGTAGCCGTAGCCGTTTTTATTCGGCGTAAAAATTTCGTCCAGCGATTTACGCGAAACGAGTTTTTCGGTGTAAAGGGCTTGATCCCAAAGCAATAAATCGCCGGTGGTCGAATACATTGCACCGGCCGCAAAAGGAACTGTCATATCCATATACGCCGCGTTCATAAATTTGCCGCCTTGCCGCGTATAGCCGGCCGCACGATTATTGATAATAAGAAGCGGATTATCATAACCCGTATTTTTCATCTTGAGCGGCGTAAAAATGTTTTCCTGTAAAAAGTCAGCGTAAGTTTTTCCCGACACTTTTTCAATAATCGTGCCGAGCAGAAAATAACCCGAATTGCTGTAAGCGTATTTTTCGCCGGGCGTAAAATCCAACGGTTTATCTTTTAGTTGCCCAAACATCGCCGAATTTGAAGTTGGTAAAACGGTAGTTTTAGCAAAATCAGGAAAAGCCGTGTAGTTGGTGATGCCGGAGTTATGCGTCAAAAGCTGTTTGACGGTAATCGGCTGCCAAGTCGCCGGACAATCCGCAAAATATTTACAAAGCGGATCGTTGACGCTCAATTTGCCTCTCTCCTGAAGCATCGTAATTGCCATTCCGGTAAATTGTTTGGTGACCGAGCCGAGCCGGAAAACTGTTTCCGGTTTATTCGGAACATTTAGCTCAATATTTGCCATTCCGTAACCTTTATGGACCACGGGCTGACCATTTCGGGCAATCAAGATCGAACCGCTGAAGCCGTCAACTTTCTCAGTTGCCTTCATATACGTCTCAACCTTTTCAATAATTTCATTATCCGTTGGCAATTTTGCAGTATTTTGCCCCAAACCAAATGTGGTCAAGAGCAAAACAAGTCCGCAAAGTGCAGTCAATTGATTGAAAATTTTAAATTTATTACACATACAATCCTCTATTTAACTGGTTTATCCGGCATCCGTTTGAATTCGGAAATACTGTCAATGCTGACTGCATTAACTTTGCCCATCGAATTTAGTTTGAAATTGACGAAGGTTTTGCCTTGCGTATCTTCCGACCAGGTCGCTTGAAATATATCGTAATGCCAATGTTCCAAAGTTCCTTTGAAACCTGCTCCATAGCTAATTTTCAGCTTCCCGTTTTCGAGCATTACCTTAACGTCGCCATACATTTCATCTTGGTAATCACCCGCGTATTTCGCTAAATCCTGCGACGGTTTAGTATCTTTTGCCTTTTCGGCAATCATCTTGTCTTGGGCGGCTTGGCCTACTGCTTCCTGAGCTTTCAAACCTTTCAGAATATCGGAACTCCAATCCCGTTCTTTTGCTCCCATGAAGGAGTCGAAAATTCGTTGGGCGAGGGCAAGATTGAGCCCGGTTTGATTCATATTTGAAAGAATCACCACACCGAGTTTTTCTTCGGGAATCATTGCTACCGCGGAACGCATTCCGTCAATCGCTCCTCCGTGTTCAATCATCTTTTTGCCGTTGAAATCGCTCAAGAACCAACCCATTCCGTAATTCAAAAAATGAGCTTTCGGATAGAACGTTCCAAATCCCGGGCCATCAAGCGGAATGATCGAATGCGAGGCCCACATATTCTTGATGCCCGCCTCGCTAATAATTTGTTTGCCCTCATATTTGCCCATCGCCAGCTGCATCCGCACCCATTGGGCCATTTCGGTGACGTTTGAATTGATTGAACCGGCGGGAGCGATATTGTCAATATTGCGCCAGGGAATCGGCTTAATTTTGTCGTTCACGACCATGTGTGGGGTGGCGACATCTTGCATTTGTGCCAGTTTAGTAGTGGATGTATTTGACGACTTCATTCCGAGCGGCGTAAAAATTCGCTCTCCGACAAAATCATCCCAGCTTTTACCCGTGACGGAAGGAACAATCTGTCCGGCCGCCAAATACATAATATTTTGATAACCGAAACGAGAACGCATACTCGATGAAGGCTTCAAGAATCGTATCCGACGCAGGATCTCATCACGGCTAAACGCCGAGCCATACCACATCAAATCCCCACGTTCTAACCCAACCCGGTGCGTGAGCAAGTCTGTCACCGATAATTCACGCGTCACCCACGGATCATAAAGTTGTAAATTCGGTAAATATTTTGATGCTGGATCACTCCATTTGATCTTACCTTCATCAACCAAGATCGCCGTTGTCGCCGCTGTAAAAGCCTTCGACGAAGAGCCTATCGCAAACATCGTGTTCGGCGTCACAGCATCCGGCTTACCCATTTCACGGACTCCGTAACCTTTGGCAAAAACGATTTTGTCGTCTTTCACGATGGCAATTGCCAAACCTGCCACTTTCCAGTCATCCATGGCTTTTTTGACGTAATCGTCAAGCCCCTGCATGGGAGCATCTTGAGCAAAAACAACGCCCGTGCTGATAAAAAGTAATAGAATTACGCTGATGATTCGATGTTTAAATAGTTGAATTTTCATAAGTTCCTCAAAAAAGTTATTTGACATTTTTGAAAGTAAGAATTTGCCTGCGAATCTTCGCCAATCTACGCGAATAATTCTTTGGGATAAATCACAATCTAGTTTTTCAACAATGCTCTAACTGTCTTTATTCGCGGTCATTCGCGTTTATTCGCGGGCAAATTTCTTATGCTGTTTGCCAAATTTCCTTTAAAACCCGCAAAAAATTGCCGCCTAATATTCCCTGAATATCTTTGTCGCTATATTTGCGACGGATTAAACCTTCGGTTAGATCAAACATTCTTTTCGGATGGTCAAGTCCTTCAATATCGATCTTTTCGCGAAAGGCATAGCTTCCCTTATAACCCGCCCGAAGTTGTTTATTTAATTCGGGCGGCATCTTGTCATAGCCGTAAAGATCAATGTCACTGCCCACTCCAAGATGTTCCGCGCCGATCAGTTTGCGAACGTGGTCGAAATGGTCGAGCGCGTGTTCGATGGTCGTCGGCTCATCAACTTTGACAAACATCCGGACGCCGGTAATTCCCATCACGCCGCCTTTTTCGCCCACTTTTTTGATGGCTTCATCGGTTTTGACCCGCGGATGATTGACCAATGCCCGACAATTTGAATGTGTGATCAGCACGGGTTTTTTGGAAATATCGAAAGCCTCAAGTGTCGTCCGGTCGCCGCAATGCGAAACGTCAATGGCCATTCCGACCTTGTTCATCCGTTCAATAATCGCGACGCCGAAATCGGAAATTCCTTCGTCGCGTCGTTCAGTTGCACCGTTGCCGATCAGATTTCGTGAATTATAAGTAAGCTGTGAAACACGCTGACCGATTCCGTGAAAGAAATTCACATCATCAGGCCGTCGGAATTGGTCCGAATTTTGTAAGCCAAGTAAAACGCCTAATTTGCCTGATTTTTTCACCCGGTCAAGGTCGCTCGCACTATCAACCCGCATCAAAAGTTCGTCATGATTGGCAATAAACGAATTCCATTGAGCAAAAAATTGCAGCGTTTGGGTGTAAGCATCAGTTCCGCCGAGTCCGACCGCAGGATGAATCACGTTAATTCCCGAATCAATAAATGGCTGCAAATCAGCTTTGGTAAAACTTTCGGGATTGGCAAACCACTTGTTTTGTTTATTAAAGTCCAAAGTCAGAATGCAGAGCATATCCAAAATGGTTGATTGCCTGACCAAATCAATTGCCTTTGCAGAATATTCGGTTGGCGAATTGGCGAAAAGCTGAAAACGGTTCAGATTTATCATCGGTGCGGCAATTATTCCTGCACCTGCCAAAGCTGCCTTTTTCAATAATTCACGTCTTGATAGCAAATTTTCTTTCATAAATGTTAACCGGGCAGAAACGCGACCATCAGGAAGCGTCTAAGCCAAACTTGAAACACCCTTCCTTCACCGTCGAGTTTCTGCCTTCCGGAGTAAGTAAACTCCGTATTCCTGCCCGTCTCGTTTCATTCGATAAAATTCCGTTGTCTGAAAGCCATGAGCAATTGCCCTAACAAAAGCCTGTCTGGTCGCATTGCGCCAGGCGACGGCCAAATCGTTATTTTCTTCCTGCAATTTGTTGATATCTGTCGGAATTTCGATTGCCAGATATTCTTGCGTTTGGTCTAAATTGTATGTTTTTGGAGTCTCATTTTCGTCTAACTGAACCAATCGTTTTACGTTTTCAAAATCAATCCGGGCATTAGATTTTGCCGCGTCTAAATGCCAAAATACCCAAAGCCTGTCAGTGCTGTTTTGGTGCAGAAAGCTCGGTGCATCGTCGCCGTAGAAATTAACAAAATATGTATCAGAAACAACGCCCAGTTTATTAAAATTGAAATACGCGTTGAGACTCTGGAGCGGATCAAATGTCCACGACATCATCGTAATTCCCTGCTTCATGACAAATTCCGCCTGAGCTCTTTTCAACTTTTCGCCGAGTTTGTAATTGCGGTATTCAGGCAACACGGCAAGCATATGTGAATGATGTGCCATCTGCCCGCGTTCGTAACTGACAAACCCGTAAGCAAAACCGACCATCTTTTCACCGTCAAAGGCACCGAGCAAAACACCGCCCGCTTTAACTGCCGCGATTAACTGTGAATTCGGCACAACCTCAATGTCAGGAACTTGCCAGACTACTTTTTGCAGTTCCTCAACCTCGTGCATCTCGGCAATGCTCGTAATTGTATGGATTGATATTTCTTTTTCGATGGTCGGAGTCATTTTGATTTGCTTTTACTTCTGAACCCCTTGCCCGTAAATCACTTTACCCGGACGCGCTCCGGTGTGTTTACCGTTTTCGATGACGACCCCTCCATTGACTAAAACGTAGTCAATTCCGGTCGGACTCAGAAGCGGTTTTTCAAAGGTTGCGTGGTCCTGAATTTTGTCGTAATCAAAAATCACGACATCCGCCCAAGCCCCCTGTTTGATCACTCCGCGTCCCGAAATTCGGTGCCGGGTTGCCGCCCACGAAGTCATTTTGCGAATCGCTTCAGGCAGCGTTAAAACCTTTCGTTCGCGAACATATTTGGCAATTAGACGCGGATGATTGCCGTAAGCTCGCGGATGTGACAAACCAATTGCGTCCCCTTCTGACGGTTTGAGTGCCGCCCCTGCGTCACTGCCGATGCTGGTCCAGGGAAATTTGAGTGCCGTTTCGATGTCCTGCTCGCTCATCATAAAGTAGATGGCATAGACTCGCCCCGTTCCCTCTGCGACCAAATCAAACGCCGTATCGGCCGGGTCTTTTTTCAATTCTTTGGCAATTGCGGTGATACTTTTCCCTTGAAATCGAGCATTATCTTTGTTTTGGGCATTGGCCAGAATAATACCGTCCCAGCCGCCAGCCGCTTCGACAATATTCCACCACCCCGGCGAGCCGGTTTTGTGTTCTTTTTTGAGTCTTGCCCTGATTTTCGGGTCTTTCAGACGTTCCAATAATTTTTCTTTTCCGCCTTCAAAAGCCCACGACGGAATCGTCGCTTCGAGTCCGGTTCCGCCGGCGGTGTAAAGATATAAATCTGCCGCGACGTCAACTCCGCGATTTCGGGCCGCCTCGATTCTTTCACCAGCCGCTTTCATCAGAGTCCCCCAACCCGGTTGATAAGCGGCTTTAAGGTGAAAGATCTCGACCGGCAATCCCCCTTTTTCGCCGATCTCGATGGCCTCTTCAACCGATTGAACCAATTCTTTCCCTTCGCCCCGAATATGGCTGGCGTAAATTCCGCCGTATTTTCCGGCAACTTTCGCCATTTCAATCAGTTCGTCGGTTTTGGCATAACTTGATGGCGGATAAATGAGAGCAGTCGTCATTCCCATCGCCCCATTTTTCATGGCAGTTTCCATCAAGGTTTTCATTTTTTCGAGTTGTTCAGCATTTGGAGCAACATCATTTTGCCCGAGAATTGCAGCCCGGGCTTGAGTTTCGCTGTAATAACTGCCGAAATTGAGGCTGATTCCTTTTTTCTCAAGGTCAGCAAAATATTCAGCAATTTTGTCTGCCGGAACAGGCGTTCCGCCTTCGCCTCCGATGGCGGTTGTCACTCCCATCATCAGTTTATTTTCCGCCAACCCGTTGTTTGGCAAAACATAGCCCGATTGATCCATAACATCGATCCAGCCGGGCGAAACGTATCTGCCCCGGGCCTCAATCTCGCGTTTTCCTTTCCCCTCGATTCTGCCGATGCGGACAAATTTGCCGTCAGTTATTGCCACATCGGCGAGAATCCAGGGGTTCCCCCCACCGTCCAAAACTCGTCCGTTACGAATCACGATGTCATATTGCGGTTCAGTGTTCTGTGCCGATAAATAGAGTGGCAACAGGCTCAACACTGAAAGGCAGATTAAAATTTGAAAGGAGATTTTACGCAAGTTGTTCATAAACCTAAGTTAAGAAATGAAACACGCACACCGTCTTGTTTGTTAGCCCGCAACCATCTGCGTGTTCCGTTGGTGGTCAACCACTTAAAACTCGATCTTGAACCCGAATTGTCCTTCGCGTCCCGGTAAAACTTGGTTTGCTTTGCCAAATTCTTGACTGATGATTCCTATTTGCGTTTGGACTGCAGCAGGATTTTGTCGATTTAAGACGTTAAAGAATTCAAACAATAATTGCATTTTGACTCTTTCGGTGAAATTGAACCGTTTGCTAAAACGTAAATCCAGGTTCGTTAAGGGCGGAGCAGTAAAGGCATTACGTCCGCTGGTGACGTTAATTCCATTGATCGTTTAATCACCATCATGGTCAGTTTGAGCAACAGTTGACCCGGGCGGATTTGCCTTGGTAAAACGAAAACCGCTTTGAGCCCGGAAAATAGTGCTGATTTGGAATTGCCAGGGAAGATCAACCAGTCCATTAACTTGGAAAACATGGTCTAATGCCAAGGCCGAAGCTCCTTTATCCAAATCAGGACCGTTGTAAAACTGTCCGGCTTGGGCGACAAATCTACCCTGAGTAGTTGTAAATGAACCGCTGGCGTTGGTGTTAGCTCCTTGCGTCACAACCGGAACGATTCCAACAAAGCTATCAGATGGAAGCGAATTGATGCCAATCGAATTATCAGTGGCTTTAGCGTAACTGTAGCTCGAACCGACGACAAACCGTTTGGCAAACCGCGAATTTACACTTAATACCAAACCATCGTATTTCCCTTCAAACCATGGTCCGAAAGTATCGAGAGCTCCGGCCGTGAAAGGAGGATCGAAAACTCTTCCGACCACTCTGGCTCTGAAAGGCAGATTTGTTCTTCTGGTTCCTAAAAGATTACGTATTTCACGGTGATAATAATCTGCGGTAATAATCGTATCTTTCATTAACTCCCGCTGAATTCCAATAGCGAATCCAAGCGTATTCGGGGTTTTGAAGTTTTCATCAATGCCAATCGGAAATTGATTGGCAGGAACAATCTGATTTTGCAAAAGTCCCTGACTTCCAAAAACGAAATATCCGACCGGTTGCCCGATGGCTAAACTTGCCTGATCTGCATATTGCTGAGGAGTTAAACCTGTTAACGCCTGCACATTAGCAGATGTCACCACGGAATTTGCCGGAATCGGCTGGCGACCTGCGGCAACTACCCGGTTGAGTCTGTCAACTCCAATAAAAGGTGCACCGGTGAAAGGACAGTTTCCCGCCGCTCCGGCCGCTGCGACTTGGGCATCAGTTAAGTTGCCGGTAGTCAGATTTTGGAAACATCCGCCCGGTAATCCGCTCAGTAGAGCAATGCTGGAAACATAAGATGGCGAGCCATATAAAAGTCTCGGGAAAACAAAGATCTGACCGCCGCGCCGATCGGTTCCGCCGAAAGCCGGAATATTTCTGACCAAACCTAAACGAAATTGGTCGTAAAAAACTCCGATATTTGCCCGCACCACAGTTTTTGGGGTAATTGCCCAGGCCACGCCTAAACGCGGTCCAAAGTTTTTCTTGGTTCGGAATTCAGAATCGTAATCCCAGCGAATTCCCAGATTAACACTTAAATTTTTGAGGATTTTCCAGTCATCCTGAACATAAACGCCATCATAAGAATTGAGCAGATGAATCTCATCCTGCTTTGGGGTTGCTCCCGCAACTTGAGCCAGCAGATAAACTCCGGCAGTAGCTGCGCCAAAGGTTGCAAAATCGGAAGCAGTCGCAAACAGCTGATTTTGCAAAAGCCGGGTTTCAACCCCATCAACTCTCGTTCTCAGATAGTTCCAGCCAAATTTAAGATCGTGATTACCAATCAACTTACTTACATTAGCCGAAAGAGAAATATATTTTTGTTTCAAATTTGAAGGAGTATTCGGATTTCCAAAAGTAACCGTTGGCAAATCACCAAAGAGAAATGAACCCGGTCCGCTATATGGATTAAAGAGAGTTGAACCGGTAATTTGAGGGTGTGCAGGTTCGGTATTTGATGGCTCACCGCGATAAGCTGCCCGCAATGTCACAATATACGGATTACTTTGATTGCCGAATAAAATAGTGTCGCTTAATGCCAACAGCATATTTCGCGAACCTAAATTATTTCGTGCCGAAGGCAAACTCTGTGATTGTGAAAGCGGAAGAAAATTCTTGATTCTCGCGTTGGTATAGTTAAACTCTTGTGACAACTGATGATTTCCGAGGTTTTGATTGAGCTTAACAAAGTTTCGAGTTTCTCTGGTTAAGGCAGGTGTATCAAACGGATTTTCCTGATTTCTCAATAGCGTATTGACCGTCGTGTTTCCGGTATCGGGAAAGGTAAAGTCAATCTGACGATCTTCGGTTATTCTTTCAGAAGATGCAAAAAAGAAAAACTTATCTTTAATAACCGGACCACCGCCGGCGATGCTGTAATCGTATCTTTTCAGAGGAAGAGCATCTGTAATGGATGTTTTTAATGAATTTACTCCGTCCAAAGCGTCATTTCTCAAAAATAATGAACCGACCCCGTGAAAACCATTTCCGCCGCTTTTGGTAATGACGTTGACTATGGCGCCTGACGCCTGACCGAATTCGGCTTTATACCCTGTGGTCAAGACCTGGAATTCGGCAATCGTTTCCTGATTAAACTGGGCCGCCGGGCCGCCGTTGACCGTATCTTTGTTCGGATGCCCGTCAATGAAAAAGTTGGTGTTTCCGCCGCGTTCACCCAAAACCGGGGTCGCGTTATCACCTTTCGGGTCGGCCTGGCGATTGATAGCAACACCGGGAACAAGCTGAAGCAAATCCAAATAGTTACGACCGCTAACCGGCAAATCGGCGATTTGTCTCGAGGTGACCGTCAATCCGGTTGAGGCAGTGTTTGTTTCAATCATCAGTGCATCTGCCGTCACGTCAACCTGTCCAACATTACCCCCGACTTGCAATTGTGGATTGAACGTCGAAACCCTATTCAGGGTTAACTCAATTTTGTTCGAACTGGTCGCAAATCCAGTCTGTGAAATTGTCAGAGTATAAGTACCCGCCGGCAGCGCCACCAGACGATAAAAACCGTCTTTGTCTGTAGTAACGCTCCGCTCCAGCGATGCGCCGACTGCTTTAACGGTTGCGCCGGCAACTACCGCACCGTTGGCATCTGTGACTGATCCTTCAATTGTAGAAGTCGTCGTTTGGGCAAAATTACTGCCCGAAACCGCGAAAATTACAAACAATACCGAAAAAGCTATAGATTTAATTTTTTTCATTTTTTCTTTTCCTTCCTGCCTCATAAAAACTTAAATTTGAATTTATTTATGGCTTTTTTATTCTTTTTCACATCTTTTTTATTTCGATTTACAACTTTATTGATCTTCCCGATACCAACGTTTTCCGTTTTCATACTCTTTGTCGCTTTGTTCCAGCCATTCCAGTGCCCGTTTTGGTTTAATATGTGCTGAAGCTACCAGAATTGCATTAATGACCGAGATTGGTGCTACATACGAATCCAGAAAAGATGAGCGGTCTGTTGAAGCAATCAGATATTGGTCGCAGAATTTTGCCAATGGACTTTTTGGACCGTCGGTAATTCCAAAAGTCGGCACATCTTTCTCTTTAGCCCGCTGAACAGCCTCAATGGTTTCGCGCAAACCCCGCCCGAAAGTGAAAGCTATCAATAAATCTTTGTTGGTCAATAATTTGATTTTCCCCTGAACCGTCCCGGTGTGACCGATCGGAGCTTCGGCATCGCAACCCAGCCTGACCAATCCATAGGTTAATAAACTCGCCAATCCGGCCGCAAAATCAACCCCCAGGACAATGATTCGCTGTGATCGGTGAATCTGTTTGGCAAGTTCGATAACCTGATCAGAGCTTAACGTGCTTTTGAGCGATTTTAAGTTTTCAAAATCCTGATCGAGACTTTGATTAACCCGGGAAATAATACTCCGATTGGTTTGTGTGGCCGCTTTCATCGCGGTATATGGCGTGATTTGGGTGACAAAAAGTTCGCGTAAATCGTGGGCAAAATCAGCAAATTTTTTGTATCCCATCGCTTGAATAGTACGCACAATGGTCGCCGAATCAACTCCGTAACGCTTCCCCATCTCGCGCGAAGACAGGAAAAATGTTTCCTGCGGTTCGTCCAAAATTTGCTTCATTAATCGTTGCCGACTCGAACTCAAACTTTCCTGAGTAGCCATAAAACGATTTTCTAACTGTGTTTGCCCGTCTAAGGTGGTTGGCGACGCAATACCTTTCCCCTCGGTTATTTTCGGAGTCCCATTCTTTTTCTGAGTATTTGTACTGTCCCTCATATAGTTTCTATGCGCCAATGAATTAAATAAGTTAGTGAAAAACTGTAATTGAAAAAGTGTTTCAACCCAAAACTGAACTCCTCAAATCGTTAACCGAAAAAAAAATAACTTTTGCATTGATTGTTGCAGAATTAATGTAATTGAGAGGCATATTACACACATTGTTGCAATACTGTCAATAATAAATGTTGTAAAATACAACAATTGATGTATTATTTTGACGTTACGCAACAATTGATGTAAGAATACTTAAATACTTTTGATCCCGTTTTAAGCTAGCAGAACCTGCAAAACCATAGGAATATAAAGAATTATGAAGCTACCCGGGCAGATTCGAATCATCATTTTGGCAATGGTCCTGATTTTTTTAATTGCATTTAGTCATAGCGGCGTGCGAGTGCAGTCAAAAATCAGCAAAACCCACTCACCTCAAAAATATGAGCAAACAATTAAGCTCCTCAATTCTTTTATTCAGCAAGAATTGGCTGATAAAGAACTATCCGGCATCACCATTGCCCTGGTTGACGATCAACAAATTGTCTGGCAACAGGGTTTCGGTTTTTCAAATCCGGCAACCCAGACGCCGATTACAAGCGAAACTGTTTTTCGGGTTGGCTCGGTCTCAAAACTTTTTACCGACCTCGCCGTAATGCGCCTTGCCGAACAAGGAAAACTTGATTTAGATGCGCCTCTCACCAATTATTTGCCCGATTTCAAGCCGAAAAATCCTTTTAAAAAGCCAATTACGCTTCGCCAATTAATGTCGCACCGGGCGGGGCTGGTGCGCGAGCCGCCCATCGGAAGCTACTTTGATTCAGTCAATTCTGCTTTGGCAGATTCAGTCAAAAGTCTGAATCAAACGTCTTTGGTTTATGCCCCCGAAACGCGCACCAAGTATTCGAATGCGGGTATTGCTGTGGTTGGATATGTGTTGGAAAAAACACAGAAACAGTCCTTTGCCGATTATCTTAAACAAAATTTGCTCGAACCATTGGGGATGAGGCAGAGTGATTTCAAGCCATCCGCCAACACTTCAAAAAACCTGGCCAAAGCCGAAATGTGGACTGTTTTCGGCAAAACTTTTGAAGCTCCGACTTTTGAACTCGGAATTGCTCCCGCCGGAAGTATGTATTCGACCACCGGAGATCTGTCCCGCTTTGCCAGTGCGATTTTTGCGGCTGATGATGAACCGCACACCGTTTTGAAAAAAAGCACCCTCGAAAAAATGTGGAAACCGCAATATGCCGCCCCGAATCAGAAGGAAGGCTTCGGAATCGGTTTTCATCTCAATGACTTGGCGGGTCATCGAATGGTCGGACACGGCGGAGCGATTTACGGTTTTTCTACTCAATTAAGTCTTTTGCCGGATGACAAACTCGGCGTCATTGTGATTTCGACCAAAGATTTTTCTAATGGTGTTACTTCGAGAATTGCTGAAGTTGCCTTAAAAGCGATGTTGGCTGAAAAAGAAAATAAACCCGTTGAGCAACCCGAACAAACCTCGCCAATTGATCCTGATTTAGTTAAAAAACTGGCCGGACGTTTTACCAACGGAGAGCGGACATTTGATTTGATCAGACGCGGAAAGAACCTTTCCGTAATTGATGTTAAAGGCGGGTTTGAAGCCCGTCTTCGTTCTCAGGGAAAGGCGTTGGTGGTTGATGATAAATTTACGTTGGGCACCAGGATCATTCCAAATGCAGACGGCAACAGCTTTACACTTAGCGATAAAACCTTTAAGCGAATTGATGCCCCTCAACCGTTGGAAACACCGCAAAAATGGCGTGGCTTAATCGGTGAATACGGTCCCGATTTCAATCCGCTTTACATTTTTGAACGCGACGGGAAATTGTGGGTTTTAATCGAACAATTTGAATATAACCAATTAGAACAGGTTTCTGAAAATGTCTTTAATTTTCAGAAAAACGGTTTATACGACGGCGAACGACTAGTTTTCAAACGCGATAAAAAAGGAAAAGCGACCGAAGTTATCACCGCCAATGTTTCATTCAAACGCCGAAAGATTGAACCAGAAAGCGGTAATCAGTTGTTTATCAACCCTTTGCGGCCTGTTCCGCAATTGATCAAAGAATCATTGGCCGCCACGCCGCCGACTGAAACCGGAGAATTCAATGAAACGGATTTGGTTGAATTAACTAAACTTGACCCAACCATCAGACTCGAGATTCGCTACGCCACCAAAGATAATCTCTTTGGGACAGTTTTTTATTCTCAGGCTCGCGCCTTTTTGCAGCGTCCGGCGGCTGAAGCCGTCGCTCGGGCCAATGCAAAATTGAAATCTCAAGGTTACGGATTGCTCATCCATGACGGTTATCGTCCCTGGTATGTGACCAAAACTTTCTGGGATGCCACGCCCATTGAAAAGAGGATCTTTGTCGCCGACCCGTCAAAAGGCTCCCGGCATAATCGCGGAGCGGCAGTTGATTTGACGCTTTATGATTTGAAAACGGGCACACCGGTTGAAATGGTCAGCACTTACGACGAAACTACTGACCGCGCCTATCCAAACTATCCGGGCGGAACTTCTCGGCAACGACGGCACCGTGAAATTTTACGCGATGCACTGGAATCCGAAGGTTTTACCGTTTATGAAGCTGAATGGTGGCATTTCGATTATAATGATTGGCGAAAATACAGAATCGGGAATCTCCGATTTGAAGAAATTAATGGCAGGTAACCAATCTGATTTTGTCGCTCATTCAGAACTGTCAGACAAGGAAAAATCACGAGTCAATAAAATTATCCTGAGATAATCTTTTTGGCAATAACTCAAAATAAAGTGGCAAATTTTTTTGTCAGAGGAATTTTAATATCATGAAAAAATCTATCCTGAATTTCGGTCTTCTCGCTTTTTTGGTAAGTTTCGCTTGTCACGTTAGTTTTGGGCAATTATCAACTGAACAAGTTGATGCACTGCTCAAACAATCTGTGGCAAAATTCAAAGTTGCCGGGGTTGCGGTCGGCATTGTTAAAGACGGAAAAATCGTTTATGCAAAAGGTTTTGGAGTCAAATCAATCAAAGGTAATTCGCCGGTTGATGAACATACCAATTTTGCCATTGCTTCTAATAGTAAGGCTTTTACGGCCCTTGCTTTGGCAATATTGGCAGAAGACGGAAAGCTGAAATGGACTGATAAGGTCAAGGATCATCTTCCCGAATTCAAAATGTATGATTCGTATGTCACCGAAAATTTCTTGATCGAAGATTTATTGACACATCGCAGCGGTTTAGGCTTGGGGGTTGGGGATTTGATGTTTTTTCCTGACGGCGCTGATTTTACGATGAAGGATTTACTGCCTGTTTTTCAACACTTTAAGCAAACTTCTCAATTTCGAACCAAATACGATTACGATAATCTTTTGTATATTGTCGCCGGCGAAATCGTCAAAAGAGTGGCGGGGATGAGTTTCGAGGATTTTATTACGAAAAGAATACTAATTCCTTTGAAAATGGATAAAACCGCGGCTTCGATTGATAGAATTAAAGACCCAAACAACTTAGCTGTTCCTCATTCGGATGAAAGCGGGAAACTCCAACAACTAGAACATTACAAAGAAATGATAAACGCGGCGGCAGGCGGAATTCACTCAAATATCGCCGATATGTCCAAATGGATGTTGGCACACCTCAACCGGGGAAAATACGGCGAAGGCTTAAAGGAAACTTTATTCACCACGCAGAGTCAACGCAAAATGTGGAAAATTCATACGGTTTTAGATGCTGATCCTGATCCTCGTTACAACTCGCATTTCTCCGGTTACGGATTAGGTTTTCGGCTGAGCGACAAAAAAGGAAATCTCGTGGTTGATCATACGGGAGGATTACCGGGAATGGCTTCCAAAGTAACGATGATCCCGGATTTAAATCTGGGCGTGGTGGTTTTGACCAATACCACCATGGACGGTGCCGGAGTTTTTAGTGCCGTGACAAATACAATTGTTGATTCTTATCTGGGTCTAACTGACAATGGTTGGATTGATAAAATGGTGACTTTCTTTGAAAATCGGGCAAAAACAGGAGACACGGTGACCGCCCAAGTCTGGGAAACTGTCAAAACTGCTGATAAATCAAAAATAAACGAAAATGATTTTATTGCGATTTATGAAGATGCCTGGTTTGGCAAAATGGAAATTTTCAAAAAAGGCGAGAAACTTTGGATCAAAAGCTATCGGTCTCCCAAACTAAATGGCGAAATGTTTTATTACAAAGCCAACACTTTCGCCATCAAATGGGAATATCGGGATATGAATTGTGATGCCTTTGCCATGTTCAACTTGGACGAAAACGGCAAGGCTACGGGATTTAAGATGAAAGGAATTTCGCCAACCATTGATTTTAGCTTTGATTTTCACGACCTCGATATGAAACGGGTGGTTAAGAAATAGTTTTTAGGTTAAAACATTAACAGTTAAATTGAGGAGTATTCATTGATGAGAAACCATTTAATTCTGCCAAGAAGTTTTGCGCTCATTTTATTAGCTTTTTTATGGCACAGCATTCAGGCTCAAACGGACAAAGAAATTGCCGACACTTTGCGTGAACGGATTGAAATCGGCAAAACCGTTCACGGAATTGCCGTTGCCGTTATTGATGCAAAAGGAACGCGATTTATCAATTATGGAAAAAGAAATAATACCGCCGATGCGAAAAAAATTGATGCAGAAACTCTGTTTGAAATCGGTTCGATTACCAAAGCATTCACCGGCATTCTTTTGGCTTTAGCCGTTGAACGCGGCGAAGTTCGGCTGGATGATCCGATTTCAAAATATTTACCAAACTCGGTCAAAACTCCTTTGCGAAACGGAAAAGAAATCACTCTGCTTGATTTGGCAACTCATAGTTCAGGATTGTCGCGGATGCCGACCAATTTTGAGGTCAAGAATGTGAATAATCCATATGCTGACTACACCGTTGAGCAAATGTATGAATTTTTATCAACTTACGAATTAAAACGTGACATCGGTTCGCAGTATGAATACTCAAATGTTGGAATGGGCTTGCTCGGACATATTTTGAGCCTTCGGGCGCGAACGAGTTATGAAGATTTGGTCAAAACCAGAATTCTTAAACCGTTGAAAATGAATGATACGACGATGACCCTTTCTGATAATTTACGGGCAAAAATGTCTCAAGGTTTTGATGATGGCGGCGAACCTGTTTCAAATTGGGATTTGCCCACGCTGGCGGGTGCAGGTGCCTTGCGCTCAAATACCAAAGATATGGCGAAATTTTTGGCGGCCAATATGGGTTTAGTTAAATCCAAAATATCTTCCGCCCTTGCCGAATCTCATAAATTTCAACGCAATGCGGGCGGAAATACCATGAAAATTGGTTTGGGCTGGCATATTTTGCCGACAGCCGAAGGCGAAATTATCTGGCACAACGGCGGAACAGGCGGCTTTCGCACTTTTGCGGGTTTTCTGGCGGGAAAAAAGAAAGCTATCGTCGTCTTGTGCAACACATCAGATTCTCCTGACGATGTTGGTTTGCATTATTTAGACCCGTCAAAACCGCTAAAAAAAATCAGAACCTTTATTTTCGTCAGCGAACAGGTTTTGGATGAATACGTCGGAGAATATGAACTTGCGCCCAAGGTAATTTTCACGATTACCCGCAGCAAGGAAAAATTATTTGCCCAATTAACCGGTCAGCAAAGATTTCGTGTTTTTCCTGAAACCGAAAACAAATTTTATTTAAATGTGGTTCCGGCACAACTTACTTTTAATCGCAAGGCGGAAGGGAAAATTGAGAGTTTGACTTTAACTCAAAACGGCGAACAAACTGCCAGGAAAATCAAATAAGGATTTGAAAATAGGACGGATAACCTGGAAAATCCCAAGTCTAGCCGTACCAGTTTTCGACTTCTTGATCTTCCTTTTTCAATTCGGCTGTTCCTCGCCAAATTCTTCATGAAACTAGAGCAGATTCGAGTTTGATGTATGGGTCAGAAACATCTGCGGTAGCGGATGGTTTAACCCCAGCAATCGAAATGTTTAGCTTAACCCCGCCCGCTACCGCAGGCGGTTCTGACCTGTTATACCATACACTAATCGTGAATTTGCTCTAAAATCTAAAATTTGGATTTCCTGAGACTATATTTTTGTTTGGAGCCAGGCTTTTGCCATTCGCCACTCGCGTTTGATGGTAGATTCGGAAACGCCCATCACGCTCGCGATTTCTTCGTTGGTCATCCCGCCGAAAAATTTCAGCTCAATGATCTTGGCCTGAGTCTGATCAAATTCTTCTAACTTTTTCAGTGCCTCATCCAAAGCCAACATATCGAGATCGCGTTGATGAATGAAATCAATCTCCTCATCGAGCGAAAGCAGGGTCATCCCGCCGCCCCTTTTTTGAGCATTTCGTTCAACCGCGTGATTAACCAAAATCCGCCGCATGGTTTCAGCCGCAATGCTAAAGAAATGAGCCCGATTTTGCCAGTCAACCGAATGTTGTCCAATCAATTTCAGATAAGCCTCATTGACCAAAGCCGTCGCCTGCAAAGTGTGATTGGCGCGTTCTTTGGAAATTTGATGGCGCGCAACCCGCCGCAATTCGTCATAAACCAGCGGCAAAAGTTGGTCGAGCGCATCCCGGTTCCCTTCACTCGATAATTGCAAAAGTTGGGTGACATTTTCGTTGCTCATAGCTTTTATCAAGACCTAGCCCAATACTCCATCCATACCGCAGAGCGGAGCGCGGTTGGTTGGAGATGAAGGGCGTTCATCACCATCGGGGCGTTCAAGCCGATATTTCTTAAGTTGTTGTAATTACATATATTTGCTATAATATTTGTGTAAATATGAAAGCGTTCAAGTTCAAAATCAAACGTCCAAGTAAAGTTGTTGTTGCCAAATTTGATAACACGCTTGACTTGACTCGTGAACTTTATAATTGTGCGCTGCAAGAAAGAATTGGGGCTTACCAAGAACACCAAATTTCTCTCAATTATTACTCGCAAGCCAATCAACTGGCTGAAGTTAAAGAATGCCGTCCCGAATTTCACAACCTTCACAGTCAAATTTTGCAAGATGTTTTGAAACGATTGGAGAAAACTTTCAAAGCCTTTTTTGGTCGTGTCAAACGTGGTGAAAAGGCAGGTTTTCCAAGTTTCAAAGGCAAGAATTGGTTCAACAGTTTCACTTTTCCCCAAAGCGGATTTAGACTTGACGGCAACAATTTGCATCTTTCCAAGATTGGCAAAGTCAAAATTCACTTGTCGCAAAAAATGATGGGAAAGGTGAAAACTTGCACCATCAAGAAAGAAGTTTCGGGTTGGTTCGTGATTTTCACGGTTGAAACTGAAAAAGCATTGCTTGAAAAAACAGGTTTTCAAGTTGGAATTGACGCGGGAATTGAAAACTTTATGACGCTTTCCAATGGTGAACAAATTGAAAACTTTAAATATTTTGAAAGTTCGCAAAAGGAACTGAAACGTAAACAAAGAAGCGTTTCGCGTAAAAAGAAAGGCTCGCAATCTCGAAAAGATGCAGTTCTTCAACTGCGAAAAACTCACGAGAAAATCAAGCATCAGAGAAATGATTTTGCTCATAAAGTTTCTACGCGATTGGTCACAGACTTTGATTTGATTGCGATTGAAGATTTGAATATCAAAGCAATGTCGCGGGGCATTTTGAGTAAGCAAATACACGATGTAGCTTGGAATAGCTTTTTCCAAAAACTTGAATACAAAGCTGAAAACGCTGGTAAATCGGTTGTAGAAGCTCGATCGGCTGCCGGATCGCGGTCAGCGCCGGTGTCAGCATGTCCCCGATCAGCGTATCGTCGAAGCTCACAAAGCTCATGTCGGCGGGGATCGAGACCGACGCTTCGCGCAGTCCGCGCAGCGCCCCCAAAGCGAGATAGTCGCTGGACGCAAAGAGCGCTGTCGGTGCTGCGTTGAGCGCGACCATTTCGGTCGTCGCTTGCTGCGCAAAGTCCGGCGCGAAGCTGCCGCGGCGGACATGGGATTGCTCGATCGCCAACCCTGCCTCGATCATC
>JANOEF010000719.1:0-4430 GCA_031413075.1 Acidobacteriota bacterium
AGGCTCGCGAAAAGGCCTTAAAAATGCTCGACGAATTTGATTTATTACGGCAAGCAAGTTCTTTTCCGATGCAGCTTTCGGGCGGACAACGTCAGCGGGTGGCCATTGCCCAACAACTCATTCAGGAGCGCCGTTATATCATTCTGGATGAACCGTTTTCAGGCCTTGATCCGAATAATATCGCCAATGTTATTCGTCTGCTCCAACATGTGGCCGGACAACACACCGACAATACCTTTATCATCATCACCCACGACATTACTTCGGGGCTGATAATTTCTGACACCGTTTGTCTTTTGGGCAGACCGAATACAGCCGATGAGAAAAGCGGAGCATATATTGTCAAAGAGTATGATTTAATCCAGGAAGGTTTGGCCTATCATCCCAACATTGAAGATTTACCGCGTTTTCAAGCAATTCGGAAAGAAATAAAATATGTTCATTTTCCGAGTCTGGTGATTGCAAAAAATTAGAATTTTATGGCACAAATTGAGCCAAATTATGTAAAAAAAGTTTTGACGAGTCAATGGAACCTAGGTTTCGTTGGCATCATGTTTTTTCTGATGCTGGTCATCAATTTCATTGGCTTTGGAGCGTTACTTTTAGCGGGTGAAATTTTTGCCATAATTATCGCCCAATTACCGGCTGTGCAGCAATATTACCGGCTCAAGCAACAAATCGAAGGTCAGGAAAACTTAGTCGAAAAATCGCGTGAGATTGCCCAAAAACTTCCCCCCCAATATAGCCAGGATTATCTCGGGGTAGAAGAAATTTGTTATGATATTGAGCAAAAATTTCAAGGCTCTGAGGCCAGCGATAATTTTTTGCTCAAAGAATTGATTACAAAACTCGGCTCGTTTCGCCACGAATACGCCCGCATGCTCAACGCTCATTTTTTGACTTCGACTAAAGATGTCAATCGTTTGACCAATCGTCTGCAAAGTGAACTGCAAAATAACCTCAATCTTTTGCAGGCTGAAAAGAATGCTAAAGTCCAGGAAGCGTTAAAACAAAATGCCCGGATTTTGAAACAACGTCTCACCCGGGCACTGCAAATGTCTGATTTACAGCGGCTTTTAGAAGCGCGGTTAGCCGTCGTCAAAAATTCGCTTAACCTCCTGCACGACGAAGTTACAACTACCGGCAGCCCCGCAGATATGTCGTCTGCGGTCAATAATTTGCTGCTGACATTGGATATTGACGAAGAACTGAAAGCGACCTACGAAAATGTTTTGAGCGATGATGATTTTGAAGTTCCGTTGCCAAATTCGCAAGGGCAAAATCCAAATTTGCAACGTCAGAGACAATCAAATTTAAGAAGAGTAAAGTAAAATGATTTTGAGGTGAAAAATAATGATGCTGGCTGAATTAGAAGAAATTACCGATGAGAATTTTGTGGAAAAAGAAATGCCTTCATTTAATCATAGTTATATTTGTAACCGAATCTTGCGACAACTCTTTGAAAATACAGCGATTGATGCTTTGCCCGAACTTACTCTAAACATTGATAAGGGAATCACGCCCGACATTTCCGTCTATCCGAGTGAAAAAATCAAAGCCAATTTCCTCAAAGATTTTCCTAAATATTCGGAAATGCCTATTTTGGCAATTGAGGTTATATCGGCAAGTCAAAACATTCAAGACTTACTTGAAAAAGCAGAAATGCTGATAAGCAAAGGCGTCAAGTCTGTCTGGACGATTGAGCCATTTACCAATACAATTTTTGTTACTGATAAAAAAGGAACGATGATATCTCCTTCGCAACTACTTGACAGTGAAGGGATTATAGTAGATTTTAAGAAAATTTTCGGTTAAAAATTATGCCTAGGAACCCAGAATTAGATAAATTATTACGCGAAGTTGACTCGTTAACCAGTTCGACTCCGCAAGTCCAGGAAACACACGAAGTTGAACAAGTTCAACAGCCAAGTCAAGCCAAAAAAGGTTCATCCTTTTTAGACGCGGTCGGTGGTTTCTTTATTTCAAAAGTTGATGATGAACCGGCGTCAGCCCAAGTTGATGAACCGCCGCCAACTCCAAACACGGTGGCAGAAGTCGCCCAACATCTCCCCACCCCGCAATTTTCACCCACCGGCACCGATGATTTTTCAAATCGTGCCTTTGGGGATATTTACCGTGAGGCCGGGGTTGATGAATCTTTGTTCACGGTTGACAAACTGGTGACTCTTTTACAGGATCCGAGCTTAAAAGATCAACCGCTTTCGACTAAAACTTTGGTCTTAAAAATGGCTTTGAAGGCGCAAAATGTCGAGCCGACGGTGCCTGTCACCGATGCGGTAACCAGAGACAGAGCTTTAGACGGTTATCAAAAAATGCTCAATATGCTGGCACTGCAAACCGAAGCGGAGAATTCACAAAAAATTCAGCAGATCAATGACGAAGTAAAACAGTATCTGGAAGCGAAAAATGCCGAGATGGATGCTTTGAGGACTCAAACCGCTGAAGCAAAACGCCACTCAGAAACTTTTGCCTCGCGCCGACTGGCTGAAGAGCAACGTCTGGCTGAAATCATAATGCCACTTTTGGAAGGTCAGCCAAATCCGGTCAGTATCGGAAATAAAATGGATTGAGCCATTGACCCATTGACGCATTGATTTACTTAATCATTGTGTGAATGAACAAATGAACAAATGAATAAATGAATCAATTACCTGATTGGACAACTGAACTGAAACGCCGGTATATCCGGGGCGAGGCATCAATTTTTGTCTTACACGGCAATGTCTATGACTCGATTTTACACGATGGAAAGTTGTTGACCCTGACGGATTTTCTCGTCCAAAATGTGCTTCAGCCGAGCAAAGATTTTGTCGGCGTTTATAACATTGCGACCGGCTTTCGTTCCGCTTATCGCAAAACGGTTGACGACGGACGCAGCAAAACTCTCGACTTACTCGGTGGATTGTCCAGTTCGCACTCAAAAACTCAATGGTTAGAAGCACTTGAGTCCTTGCTTTCGACAAATCAGTTTGCCTTAACGTCACGCAATGCCCTTATTTTAGAATATGCCGAAACAATTGCTCCGGCAGGCGATCCTTCGATGCAGATGGATCTTGACCGGGCGGCGATCGTGACACTGCATCGTTGGTCATTTTTGCCGAGCGTCACCCAACACGACAATATCGTGATTTTATTGACCGAGAATTTGTCCGAATTATCACCGAAGATCGTGTCAAATCCGCGGGTGGTAGTGATCGAAGTTCCGCTGCCCGATAGTGAAACCCGCCGCAGCACAATCAAACTGACCGATAATTCGATGACCGAAAATGCCCTCAATCGCTATGCGGAAATTACGGCCGGACTCAAACTTTTGCAGATCACCTCTATTTTGACACCGCATCAAACCAACGGTGCCACGATCGAAGAGCGAACCGGTTTTATCGCGAAATTATTAGGAAATGTCGAACATGTCGAAAACCGCTCAAAGGAACTTGCCCAACTTACTTTAGAAAAATCAAACGAGGAAATAATTGCCCTGCTGGCTCCGGATAAAAAAGAAACGGCCGAGCAAACACAACTCGAATTACAGCAAAAAGCCACCACCGAACGCGATAAACTCATTTTTCAGCGCAAACGCGAGATCATCGAAAAAGAATGTTTCGGGCTTTTGGAATTTATCGAACCGAAATTCGGTTTTGAAGTTGTCGGCGGCAACGAAGCCATCAAATCCGACCTCAATTTTATTTCCCGAAATATGCGCGAAGGTCATTACAATCGCGTCCCCATGGGAATGCTTTTCACCGGCGCACAGGGGACCGGTAAAACATTTTTCGCCACCGCTTTTGCCGGCGAAGCAAAAATGACGGCCGTTAAACTAAAAAATATTCGCTCGAAATGGGTGGGCTCGACCGAAGGAAATCTGGAAAAAGTTTTGAGCGTCATTAAAGCAATCGGCCAGGTTATCGTCATCATTGATGAAGCCGACCGTTCATTTGGGAGCGGCGGCGAAGGCGAAGGCGACGACGGAACATCATCGAGAATTATTGCCAAAATGAAAGAATTTATGTCCGATACGGCCAATCGCGGGCGAGTTTTGTTTATTTTGATGTCTAATCGCCCGGACAAAATTGATATTGATCTGAAACGGGCCGGAAGACTAGACCGCAAAATCCCCTTTTTCTATCCGCAAACCGAAGCGGAAGTTGCCGCCATCGGCAAAGCCAACGCCAAACGAAATAAACTCAATATTGCCGAAAAAGTTCTGGATAAAACTGAAATTTGGAGCAAAATGGTTGGATATTCGGCAGCTGATATTGAGGCAACCTTACTCCTGGCCCAGGAAAATGCGGCCAAACGCGAAACTGCCGAGGTTGTTGTGACCGGTGAAGATTTGCAGATTGCCCTGAGCGATTATTTTCCGAGCCGCAACGAAACAATGCTCAAATTTATGGAAACTTTAGCAGTTTTTG
>JANOEF010000720.1:0-15286 GCA_031413075.1 Acidobacteriota bacterium
CCCGGCCCGCCACCACCCCGGTTGGTTCGGATCTTGACTGGGAGACGCGGACGGTCGCAAACAGACCGGGCTTCAACATTCCGCCTGATTCGACCTCCGCTTCAACCGTTAAAGTTCGCGAATTGACATTTACATTTGGTAAAATCCGGGTAATCGTGCCGGCGAAATTGCGGTCGGGATAGGCTGAAACCTTGAGCGAAACCCCTTGCCCCTCGCTTACCTTGCCGATATTTTGTTCCGGCACGTCAACCCGCAGGCGCAAAATCGCTGTCCGCAAAATCGTACAAATCTTGGTATTCGGGGCGTTGGGATTGGTATATTCGCCTAAATCCGCCACCCGTTCGGAAACATAACCCGAGATCGGCGCATAAATCGCCGTATCGCTGACAAATTTTTTGGCCTGATCAATACCGGTCAGCGCCGTGTTGTATCCGGCCTGAGCCGTTCCGACATTTGACCGGGCAATTCCGACTTGAGCTTCGGCGGTTTTGACCGCTTCCATCGCAGTTTGAATCGCCCTGACCGCCACGGCGGCGTTTGATCTTGCTTCTTCCATCTGTCCTAACAGCTGATTTCGCTGCGCTAACCGCTGGTCATAAAATGAACGCGAAACGTCTCCGGTCTCCAATAGTCTTTCAGCTCGTTTTAATTCTTTTTCGGCTAATTCGAGTTGAGCTTTGACCGAAAGAACCTGCGAAAATTTATTGATGTCAAAATTGTAGCCTTCGGTTAAACCAAGCCGGGTTTGCTGCTGACGCATATTGGCTCTGGCTTGTTCAACGGCAGCTTCGGCTTGCCGAACTGCGGCTCTCGCCTGTTCGACCTGAGCCCGGGCTTGCCCGACTTGTCCTTCGGCTTGTTCGAGTCTGATTTGAGCATCGCGGGGATCAAGTCTGACCAACACGTCACCTTTATTGACATAGCTTCCGACATCGAAATTAACCTCTACGATTCGGCCCGCAACCGTTGGTGCAACATCTGTTTGAGCGTCCGAGGCGAGCGTTCCGGTCGCTTCAAAAAAACTCGGAACATCGCGCAACACCGCGTTGGCAGTCGTCACCTCAACGACCTGTGTTTTATTGCTTTTATCGTCAGATGCCACGTTTGTTTCAGCTTTGGAACTCCCGCAAGCCGATAAAAATAAAGCTAAAAAAGTTGTAATAATGGCCAAAAATATAAATTTAACTACTTTCATTTTTGTAATTTTAAAATTCCCCTGGTTGTTTATCAAACGCGCAAATGAGCGCCATAAAATATCATTCTTTAGTAGATTTTTTGATCCCGTTCAGCAAAATATCGGTAAAGCCGCGAGCCGCTTCTTCTTTAGAAATTTTCAAAAGACGACTTTGTTTATCCCACAGCGAACAATTCAAACTATGATGAATCATCATGCCGACAAAAGCCCGAACTACTAACTTAGGATTCAAATCTCGAAAAATACCGTCTCGCTGGCGTTGGCTGATGTAGAAACTCAAAACTTCATACATCGGCACGATATTTTCGTTAATAAACATATCGGCCAATTCGTGTCCTTCGAGTGCAGAATGCAACAAAAGCCGAATAAATTCAGGGTCTTGCTCGTGATGATTGAGGGCATTTAGAATAATTTGGTAAAAAACCTCAAAATCATCTTTGCTTTTGATAACTTCACTGACTAAAACAAACGGGTTTGGTGCATCTTTCTGACAGGCTTTATGGTCTAAAATCGCATGATAAAGTTCACTCTTTGTGGCAAAATGCCGAAAAACCATCGCCTCCGAAACTCCTGCCTCTTCGGCAATTTTTTTGGTCGTCGTGCCGCGAAACCCATTCTGTGAAAATAGTTTAATGGCAATGTGTAATATCTGATCACGGCGTTCGTCGCCCGTCATTCGTGGTGCTGTTGCTTCTAGTGTCTTAACCAATTCTGTTTCCTTATCTTATCAAAGTAAGTGCTTACTAACTTTGATAGTGTCGCAATTGGAGCCCAAACTTGTCAAGTAGAAAAAGATGAACCTTTCCCTTTCAAAATTCGTTACAACTTTTTATGCAAGCATTTCATCTGAAACGTTCGCAGAGACAAAAATTTATAAATGCATCGCGCATGTTTAATAAGTCTTTTTAGTAAGGAGAGAATAGAAAATGTCTGAATTTGAAGCAGAAGTTAAAAAAGCCGAACAAGAATTGGAACAAAGCCTTGTTCCCGTCATCAGCAATATCGAAGAAGAAGCATCAAACAAAAGTGTTTTGAATGATGAATTTTTAGGAGAATTAAAAGTGCAAGCTCAGGAATACCAACAAAAATTTCAAGATGCGGCGTTAAAGGCCAAAGATTACGCCAGCGAAAAATTTGCCCAGGCCGGCGATAAATTCAAAGAAATCTCTACCAAAGACCCGAAAGAGTTGGTCGAAGATGCAAAAGAATTTGCCCGCCAGAAACCGGGACAGACGATTCTCATCTCCGCCGCCATCGGTTTGATAATCGGGCTATTGATCAAGGGTGGGCGCAAATAAAATAAATAGCTAAAAGTAGAAAGTAAGAAAGGCGATTCGATTTGGGTCGCCTTTCTTATCGGGTCAATTCCTTAGGAAATGAATTTATCGTATTCCCTGCACTTTCTTCTTTTCTCTACACTTACAAGATTCCCGGGTTCAATTGATGGATACATTCCAGTATGCCATTGCGTGTCCGGATAACAGAAGGCGGATAAGTGAACCTTCAATTGAAATGCAAAGCGCGCTTCCATTACAATGTCTTCGATCCGCAGAGCGCGCCGGAGGTTAAGGGCGCTAACCTAGCTGAACTCCCCTATGTCCTGCACCTAAACAAACGCGATCTGATCAATGTAACGCCGATCGATGAACTTTCGCAGGAGTTGCTCAAAAAACGCGAGCCCGTATTCGAGGCGGTCGCAACCAACGGCACGGGCGTTTTTGATACGCTGAAGGTCGTTGCGAAACAAGTTTTGACGGGAGTTAGAAAAGGCTAATGTCAGTAACAACTGTGGCAGCGGGAGAGGATGTCAGACTTGAGATTACAAAAAGAGAGCTTGGAGCATGTGATCCAAGCTCTCTTTTTGTTGAGTAAATTAGTACCGGTTCATTATCGCTCCCGACCCTGACTCGATCTTCACTCAAGCCCAACCAGATTTACGTCGACCGCTTCCGCAATGAGGTGTAACACTTTCGGTGACGGGGATTACGGTTTCGGTGTGAGGTCGAGCTCCCAAGGATATTGCTGCCCATCCGCGTCGGTGAACGTGCCCACTATTTTGTTACCCTGAATTCTCCCCTTGTAAATCTGCCGCCAGGGGCCGAGCTTGAGCGAGGTGCGATGGAAGGTGACCGTATCGCCCGCAATGATTCCGTTCGTGATCGAATATTCCCGGGATTCAAATGTGCCGGAGCCAGAGACATAATACCCCGAAAAAGTAGATCCACTCACGGTTAGGCTGACCTCAAATTGCATGGTATTGGCGGTTATACTGTACCGGCCGGTCTGCAAGAGCGACAATCTGGGAGATATTACCTGAGGCCTGGTCGTCGATGCCGCGCTACTCGGGTAACCTTTGATTATCGCGAAGCCCCGCCCGCTGCTTTCGTCGTTTTGCGACCACGTCGCTGGATTCGAATCGACGATTGTATAACTACCGGCCGGAATCAGGACATTTGGGTTAGCTTCCCAGACCGCATTCTTCACCCCGCCCTGTCCGGCTGTCCCACGGACCGGATAAGGGCCATAAACTGTTTCATCAGAATGTTTTAAGGCAATTGTACCAGGTACCGTTGAACCGCGTCCGTCATTCCAGTGGTAGGTGAACAAATAGGTGATCATGTGCGGCCGCGAGATCGTAAATTCTGTCGGGCCGGTTGGACCATTGTAAACACCGCCGGTATTGGTGTTCGTGAATATGACAGTCTCAGTACCGGTTGGTTTAGCGGCGGTGACAGGTGTCAGGTCGAGTTCCCATGGATATTGCTGCCCCGGTGCCCCGCCTGCTCCGGTAAACGTCCCCACTATTTTGTTACCCTGAATTTTACCCTGATAATCCTGGCCGCCGGGGTAACCGGGCAACGTCCGGTGAAACGAGATTTCATCGCCCGAAATGATTCCATTCGTAATTGACAAATCTCGGTGTTCAATCCCGCCGGAGGTTTCATACCCCCAGAAAGTATTTCCATTTACGGTCAGAATCATCGAAAAAAGTCCCTTTACATCGTACTGACCAGATATTAGTCCGAAAGCATTCGTGGGCGGCTGCGTTTCGGCAGCCAACTTCGCCCGCAGATTCGCCAGAAGGTTCTTTGTCTCCTCGTCGTTCGGGTCGATTGTGATCGCCTTTTCATAATCATCGATAGCCAAGTCGTATTTACCTTGAATTTCGTATGAACTCCCCCGATTGCTGTAGGCCTTAGCGTGCCGGGGATTGATTGCGATTGTGCTGCTGTAATCCGCTATTGCCAACTCATACTTTTCTTGCCCCTGATAGGCAGTTCCCCGATTGTAGTAAGCAGACGCGTACTGTGGATTGATCGCTAAGGCATTAGTATAATCGGCAATGGCCAAGTCAAATTTGCCTTCGTTTTGGTAGACGAGCCCGCGACCAAAGTAAGTCAAATTGTTTGTCGGGTCGAGGAGGATGGCTTTGTCAAAGTCCCTGAGGGCTCCTCTCACATCGTCAGAAAGGCGTTTGGAGACCCCCCGCCGGCGATAGGCTTCAGCGCTGTTCGGTTCGGCCTTGATAGCTTTGTTAAATTCCGAAATCGCTTCGTCGTATTTTTTCTCATCCTGCAAAGCTATCGCGCGAGCCATCGCGTCACTAAATTCGAGCCTTTTTTCGCCTTGAGTCAGGCGGTCGGCAAGAATCGTTTTGAAGTTTTGAGCATCTGCGTTGTTTGGCTGAAGTTTTAGCACCTCGTCGCAGTCTTTGATTGCCTTCTCAACAATTGGTGTCGCGAAACTGACGTCGTTGGCGACGATGCTTGCATTGGCCAAAAGTAATTTAATGCTCTCCATTGTTAAATACGTATCCGAACGGAGTTTGTCGTAAATTGGTGGTTCGGGATCATAGTTAGAGTTCCAATATTCGGCAAAATCATTATTCGCATGCATCACGTTGAAATCTTGATAGGCGCCCGCGAAATCGTAGTTTCCAAGCTTTTCTTCGCCGCGTTTCATAATCGAACGCTGGCGGTCTTTTTCAGCATCGTGCGTCTTTGCAAACTGCTCCAGCCGATTGAAGTTTTGGAGACCCATTTCGGAGAGCCTTAATTCACCGCGCGTTTGATCAGCCAATTCAAGCGTCTTTTTGAATTGTCGGTGTTCGTTGGCAAGCTGCATCGCGTCGAGTCTTTCTTTCACCGCAGCGTCATATTTCCACCACAGATCGCGTAATTCACGCACTGCGTCGGCGACCGGTTGATAAACGCCGGTGATATTTTGAGCGACGATTAATTCGGCTTGCGCTTCACGGAACCGCGAATCTTTGGCAAAAGTCCGATATTTTTCGAGTTGCGCATGAATCTTGGCGACATCGCTTTTTGTCTTCTGCAAAAATGAAAGAGCCTGGGTATTTGTCGGATCCACCGAGATGATTTCATCTGCCAAGATTATCGCTTCGTCAAGCTTTCCTTTTTTGATTAAATCTTCGGCTTGCGTCAACTTACCCGAAACATCGCCGATCTTTTTGGAGTTGTCGAGTTCGGCCTGCGAAACCGTCACGGAAAACGAATTGCCCGCACGTCCGAGTTCAAGGCCGTTTTTATCGCGAACTATGACGGTCGCTTCGCCAGTGCCGACTTGGCTCCGGGAAACACGTATCTGCTGAGTGATGCTATTGCTTTCAAAATGTGTGTCCTCATTGACAGTCCATTCGTATCGAATACCATCCGCTACGGGCAATACTTCGGCCCGAATACCGACAAACTGATGCACGGCAAGATCTTTTTCGAGTGGAACCAGCCCGAAGCCTTTTTTCCAGACTTGCGGTTTCGGCCCCTCGGCACCAAGTATGATGACCTTGACGTCGTATTTATCCGCTGTGATCGTCGCCGACTTTTCGCCGACGTCGTCGCCGTTGAACTTAACCCGGGCGCGTGCCGTCACCGTCACCGGAGCGGCGTTTTGCGGGATGAACGTTATCTGGCGTTTATCCGGCGATTCCATCGTTTGGCGTCCGTTCGCCGAGATTTCCCAGCGGAAATCGATGTCTTTGAGTTCGGCGGGTGTGACCTCGACTCGAGCCTTGACCTCCTTTCCGATGAAGACCTTCGCCGGGTCGAATTTGATTGCGAGTTCCGGATTGACGGCCTCGACCTCAATCTGATCCGACTTGGCAAGCGGCGTAAGCACGGTCCCTTTCTTTTCGAGAACCTCCACCCAAACCTTTGTCACGCCCGGTCGACTGAACGTGCCAATCGTCGTGTTCTTAGCACTTTCGATCGGATCGAAGGCAACCTCAGGCGTCGGCTGCCAAAGGTAAATGAAATTGCCGGTTAAAGGAACTCCAGATGAAAGCAGCCGCGCCGAGAATGTCACCGGCGTTCCGACCGCCACTTTCTTAGACGTCGGTGATTCCTGCTTTATCTCGGCTTTAAGATCGGCGACCTCGTATTCAAGCGAAGCTGAGCCGAGATGGAAGCGAGCACCGTTAACCGAAACCGAAAGCGGATACTTACCCGGCTTTTTCGGTTTGATCGTTATCGTCGCTTTGTCCTTCGAAGTTTCGGGTTTGCCCTCAAATTCACCACCCCAGGTGTATTTGAACGGCGAATCGTCGGGCGTGGCGTTCTCGACGACAACCGAGACATTGACGGTGTCACCGACCTTGAGTTTCTCAAGCGACGGAGGTGACAGTGTTACCTTTGGCACGTCGGAACCATCGAGCTTCGGGCCGGTGTACGGGATCTTAGTAAATCCGCCTTTTTCGACCAGCGTCAGGCTTGCGACGATCCCCTTTGCCTCCGCCTGTGCCGAGTTGGCCTGACTTATCAGGAACGGCTGATCCACATTGCTAAAGCATCCGCCGCCGAACACGTTGTAGCCTATCTCGACGAGATTCTGCCCCTTGATGAACCAACCGCGGCCCTTGGCACTTACGCCATCGGCGGGGTACCCGCTATCCTGAGCCCCCGAGCCGGGATAAAAATCTACCGAGGAATCGACGAATTGGCCCCTAAAATCACCAATCGCAATCTGTCTGACGACCGAGGTCCGGTGCCAGCCTTTCCAAGCCGCAACGACCTCACTGACCTTCTTGGTGATCTCTTCCTGGTTCCTCGGAGCGAATGATGGATCGATCCGGCCCCATATTTCCGAGCCGACCGTTGCAGGGTGAATCGTGCAATCGCCGACATTCTTCATTGTCGCGGTCTGGCGTTTGAAAGCAAATCCACTCGGATTATTGCCGCCATCCCAAATGCTCGGCACGCTACCGCCGAACATCAGCGTCGAACTATCGCCAGTTTGTCCTCCCGGTGTGGGCGAAGGCGCGGGAGTCAGAATCGGTGTCGGCTTTGGCGTCGGTGTAGGAGTCGGCGTTGGTTTATCCGAATTTACTTTTACATGATAAATACCAGTCGCAACTACGACCGATTTGCCGTCAACCTCCATCCGAAGTTCGACCGGAATGTCCAAATCTTTCGCGTCCGGCGCCGAAAATGAAATCGGGTTTCGTGAATAGTCGCCAGGCTTGAAAACACTCCAGAAATAAACAGGCTTGAACTCGGACTTCAACGAAGCAGGTTTTCCGTCAGAACCAATTGAGACAGCCTCAACCGTGACTCTATCGTCACGCATAACTTCCGTTGGACCATTAAATTGCAAGCTCAATTTGGGCAGGACTGTGATTTTTATTGTTTCTTCGGCAAGTTTTTCGTCCTTTTCGGTGATTTTACCGAAGACCTCGGCCTTCACATTGTGTTCACCGCTAACGCCTTGGAACTGCAGGGAAAAGCCTTTCCCGAGACTTTTGCCGTTCTCACTCCACTCTATTTGGATCTTATCTTCAAATCCTTCAAAAAGAGGGAGACCGTTTCTTGTTCTCAAGTCCGCGGATAGATCAGTCACACTTCCTTCAGTACCTATTGTGTCGCCTTTGATCTTTACCTTGAAGAAATCTTCCGGAGCTAATGTCAGCCTGTAAAGTATCTGAATCTGTTCAGTCAAATCAGCTTCCTTGGAACCACGAACGAGAGATCGTGCTCGGTCGAAAAATTCATTGACCGTTTTATGTTCTGTTCCTTGATGGACACTTAAAAATTTGCGGAGATGAACCGGACGGAAAAGTTTTCCATATTGTTTCCGATAGTATTCCAGCATAGCCGCCGCAACCACCGTTTCAATATCTTCTCCCGGGGTGCCCGAATCGGAAAGCATTTGGGGACAATTCAGGGCAATTTTTCTTGTATATGAATCTGTGTGAGGTTTGTTCAGAATCTCCGTTAGAAGAATCGCAGAAAAATGTGCCCGTCCTTCGGACCATGCCCAATTAGTATCCTTCATCGTTGCACACGGAACCTCGTGGCGGTCGCCGCGTTCATAAGCACCATACCCCATATCCATAATTGCGTGAGTCCATTCATGAAACAGGCTTTCGGAATCCTGGGTTATATTCCGGCGGAAGTTGTCTGTTAGTTCGATTATGCCCTTATTAAAAGCAGACTTGTCGCCGTACTTATACCCTACCTTGTTCACTTCTTTAGCAATGTCTTCACTGGATACGTCTTTCAATAATCCGTACATTTCAACTTTCGTCGCATCAAACCAAGAGTCAAAATCCGTTAAGACAAGTTGATGATCCCATGCAGCAGGCGGAAATGTTTCACTCTTGGCGGCTTCTTTGCGTAATTTATCAACCGGGTCATCATAATCAGCCCCGATATTGATTTTGCTAATCCTGATTCCGTCTTTGGATTCTCTAACCTCATCGGTTCCAGCCGGAAGATAAAACGTAGCCTTTCCGCCAGAGGCTCGTGCTTGTTCAACGGCTGTGTCTCCATTGCGTATATACACATTTGCATCTATGTTCTTAAGGGAATTCCCTGTTTCGAGGCTGGTAGTGATATTCATTTTAGAAAACTTGAGATTGACCTGAAATTTCTGATCCGTAACTCGGTCATTTTTCATATTCGGAATGATGAAATACTCAATAACTGCATTTGCAGGTTTTATGACACCGGAATCAAATATGTATTTCGTCTTTTTTGGCATAAGGACCAGTTTTGTGATAAAAAGCTGATTGGTAGCGGGATCTCCGAGAAATGAAGCTTTTCCCAGATTATCCGTAAGTTGTTCGTACTTTTCGTTGGTGGTTCGGTTTTCAACTACTACTTTGATTCCCTCAATGAAACCATCACCATCAGGTGTGTTCAATCTGATAACGACGGAACATCCAGTCTGATTTTCAGATGGAATAACGGTGACGGCACCCTCGAACTCGACGTCAGCCTTAAAAGCTATCGGAACTTCGAGCCCGATGGGGAATTTCTTTACTGTTACCTGAGCTGCCGAATTAAGAACCAGAATAAGAACCAATGAAGTTATTAGCGTGTAAAAAAAACGGATCCCTTTCATGATGAACTCCCAACCCGCAGGCGGAACTCCCACTTACGGGTGCCGAAATATTTGATTTCTCCAAGAACTGAATAAAACTCAAAAATAACTACGCAAACAACGTGCCGAAAAAGAGTATTGATGCGTTTGTTTTGAAATGCCGGGAAAATCGACGAGTTTTGTAATAAACCCGGGTTTTCAGAACGAGAATGTGAGATTCGACGCACTCATCCGGGTCATTTTTCGCAAAAATTTATTGACTCCGACCCCTTTTAACGGCAATGGAACCAGCCTCAAGTACTGCTTCAGACTAAGTTCCAAAAACGGTATTTTCGCAAGCCGCTTGAATCAATAACTTGGCCGGACGATGAAGCGATGAGGGTGGAAAACAGAAAGTTTGAGATTAAGATACCCGTCAAATACTTAACCGGAGAGAGAACTAAACCGAGCACCGGAATCAATCAGATCAGGTCTATCCGGCGGAGTAACGGAATCGTCTTCGACGGACTCCCCGGCGACTTCTCCGACAAAATTGTGCATTCGGAACCGACCGACTGCCATCCTTTACCGGGCCCGGGGGTAGGGGAATTGAGGGGCCACAATCGGTAACGGATCGACAGAGGACGTTTAGGCGAAACGAACCGGACCTTCTTCCAACTCCCGCCGGCAGCAGGATGCGGATTCGGTGTTCTGGTTACGAAGGAGTTGGATTGACGACTTTCGCTGGCCCGATGCGGCCTTCCCATTTTTGAACGAAGTCACCGCCGCCACAATTAGCCTTTTCGGAACCGCGGATCGTATTATCGGGTGCGAGGGTACCTTCATAGGTTGCCGTGCAGTTTGAGACCCCACCGACGTCTTTTCGAACTACCTTGACCTTGTCACCTGAGATGGTGATCGTAAGTTCCGCTGCGGCACCGTTTGACCATTTTGCATCCCATACATTGGTTTTGCCCCGGCGAACCCAGCGTCCTTGGAATCCCGCACCTTCGGTTACGGACCATTCGCTCCCAAGCCGATCCGTACCGGCCTGGGTCCTCGGGTTTCGTTCCCATACCGAGCCGTTGCTCCAAACGATGCGCTTTCCGTCGTTTTCGAGTTTCGCTTTCAGCCCCCCCTGCCAATCATAGGCAACCACCGAAGAATTATCGGGAAAGGCCCCTTTCGACCGGTCATTGCTATTGTTTATAAATACAAGGTTGTCGCCGTTCTGCTCAATGTGGCAAACCAAACCGGCATTGTTCGTCCATGCCGAATAATCGTACCAAACTCCGGCCAGATTAGGTTTTACTGTCCGCGGCGTAACCGTTCCCGTTGATTCCGTGCCATACACCTCGATCTCGCCAAGATGGAGATAATTTGTCTCCGCGAGCTGCAGTCGGACAAACCGGGCGGAGAGTCCTTTTGTTGTAACCCGCAGCGGCGTTCCATCAGCTCCAAAGACGGTGCCCGGATGACTGTAAACACGATCCCAGTTTATGCCGTCATTCGAAAGCAGTATCTGGATTGTTGCGGCACGTTCCCAGCAACAACCTTTTCGGTTGAAAATACGGATCTCAGATAGCGGCTTCACGCTCCCGAGATCAACTTGCCACCACGGATTCGATTCGATTTCTGTGTGAAAATCGTAATCCACGCCGGTAATTCCGTCGACCGCGCCTTGGGCGTCGTTTTCCGTTGAGTATCGTGAGGTACTGGATTGTTTGGCCGGTCTTTTCAACGCGAGATTTGAGTTCCGCCCCCCGCCATCGTTACCGTCGGGGTTCGATGTTTGTCCGTCTATCTCTGCCGTCCAGCCTTCATTTGTGTTACCGGCAAAGGTCGTTGTTCCTTTGACAGTTTTCCGGTCGGCAGAAAGCGTGCCAATATAATTGCCATACGCGTCCGGCCGCGACAGCGTAACCTTGTTGCCCTCCAATGTCTCAAATGTGATCACGTGCCGACTTTCGAATCCGTCGCTGTTTCGTCGGGCCACAGCGTCAAAAGTATTCGTGTTGCCGCGTCTCGTCCACACCCACGTCCACGACTCATTGCCGATCCATTGGCGAACACGCCAAACGCGTCCGAGATCGAATTTTGTCGAAGGCTCCGGCGGCCTTTCCACCGTTTCGGAGTTTGCTCCCTTGATCCTGGCCAGGTTCGCCTTTGCTATCGGGTTTTTTGGATCGAGAGAGAGAGCTGTTTCATAATCCGAGATTGCGCGATCCCGGTTACCAAGCTTCTCGTAAGCGAGTCCGCGATTGTTAAAGCCATTGCTGGATTTTGAGTTTGTGGCGAGAAATTGATCGAGATCCGCGATCGCACCCCTGTTGTCATTTAGATTTAGTTTGGCGGTACCGCGGCTGTAATAGGCGACATTATATTTAGGGTCGAGCTGGATCGAACGGCTATAGTCGTCGAGCGCTCCGGCATGGTCTTTAAGATTAGACTTTGCGATGCCGCGTTTGTAGTAGGACATCGCGTAGTTCGGATTTAGTTGAATCGCCTGGTTAAGGTCGCCGATTGCTCCGGCGTTGTCGTTTAGGCTAAGTTTTATGTTGCCGCGGTAATAAAACGACATTGCGTAAGCCGGATTTAGCTGGATCGACCGGTCATAATCCGCCGTGGCTCCATTCAGGTCCTTTAAGCCTTCTCTAGCGAGGCCGCGTGTGAGGTACGAACGGTAATTGCCTGGCTCAAGTTCTATCGACCGGGTCGCATCCGCAACAGCTCCCGGAAAGTCGTTATTTCCACGCTTGATCATGCTTCGTCCGCGGAATGCGTCGGCATTATTCGGTTCAAGTTGGAGAGCTTTGTCACAGTCCGCCGGGGCACTAGTGTCGCCGGAGCCGCGTTTTGCCAGACAGCGCCCGGCGTATGCCGCCGCTGATCCGGGATCGATCGCAAGTGCTTTGTTGTAGGCATCAATGGCCGCCGGATAGTTGGCTTTGTCGTAAAGGTCGTCGCCCAGTTTGACCTGCGTATCCCTCTCCCGTTTACCGGAATCGTCTTTGGCCGATCTCGAAGCAAGCTCATTTTCGGCATTTACGACCGGTGCATATTTTGGATGAAGCTGCTTTGCAGCACCTAAAGATTTCGCGGCATCTGCAAATTTCTTCTGATCCATCAGCGAACGCATTTGGCTCAAATTGTTCTCGATCGTCGATCGATCACTCTTCCATTTATTCGCGAGGGTCGCGGCTTCAGCATTTTTCGGGTCGAGCCCAGCGGCTTCGTCCGTCAACCCGATGCCCTCATCGAGTTTGCCTTTCGCTACAAGAGCTTTCGCCTGAGCCGTCATTTCGGCGGCGGATGCTCGCTTTTTGCCGTTATCAATGTCCACCTGTGAAACGGTTATGTCAAACGTTCCGGCGGCGCGGCCGAGTTCAATGCCGTTCTTGTCGCGGACGATAACGGTGGCCTCGCCCGTTCCGGTCTGGCTTCTTGAGACACGGATCAGCTGGCTCAGGTTATTGCCGGCAAAGTGCGAATCGTCATTCAGCGACCATTCGTAACGCAGGCCTTCCTGAAGCGGCGTGACATCAGCCCTGAGGCCGACAAATTGGTGGACCGCGATGCCTGTCTCAAGCGAGACGAGCCCGACGCCTTCCTTCCAAACCTGCGGTTTCGGGCCTTCGGCTCCGAGAACGCTGACCTTAACGTCGACTTTGGTTGCTGTAATGGTCGCGGTCCGGGTGCCAAGATCATCGCCTGTAAAGGGCACCCGTGCGCGGGCGGTAACGATGATGGGTTTGGTATCCTGCGGTGCGAATGTAATCTCGCGTTTATCCTGGGACTCGCGCAAAAGCTTGCCGTTAGGTGTGAGTTCCCATCGAAAATCTATGTCGTTGATGTCGGCAGGCTGAAGTTGAATAACAGCCTTGACCTCTTTACCGACCTGGATGCTTTGCGGATCAAAGGTGATCCTGAAGTCGGGTTTGATGACCTCGATCTCGATCTGGTCGGATTCGGCAATGGTCTGAAGAATCTCACCTTTTTTCTCGAGTACCTGAACAAATACTTTTTGACGTCCGGGGCGACTGAAAACCGCCTTTACCTGATTTGCCGGTCCCTCGGCCGGTTCAAATTTGACGTCCGGCGTCGGCTGCCAGCGATAAACGTAGTTTCCCGATAATGGCTGACCGCCGGACAGCAACTGTGCAGAGAACGTCGCGGGTGCACCGACCATGATCTTTGCGCCGACAGGCGAAACCTGCATTATTTGAGCCTTGAAATCCTCGACCTCAAATTCCACCGCCGCGCTGCCGACGTCCGTTACATTAACGGCAAGCGTCTGCTTGCCCGGTTTGGTCGCGAGAAACTGGACGCTTGCTCCGCTTCCCGCGTGGTCTCCGGTCCATTCGAATTTGAGCGGCTTCTCGGTATTCTGATCGTTTTCAACTACCGCCTGTACATTAACAACATCGCCTTTCTTCAGTTTCTTGAGATTAGGCGAAAGAACGAGTTTGAGTCTCGGCAGGTCAGAGCCGTCAAGCGCCGGGCCCTTGTATGGAAGTTGTTTCACATTGGCATCAAGACCGAGCGTCACCGAATTTAGGATATCGATCATTTCGCTATAAGCTGCCTTGCCCTGTTGATTCACGAACGGCGAATCGTCAAACCAGAAATGCCCCGATTCGCCCAGTCTCGTTCCGGATCCCCACGCTGTGCCTTTGAAACAGATGGCAACCCCGTCTTTCATCACAACACCGCCGACAAATGAAGTTACAGCGGGGAATGCCAGATCCACCAACCCTTCGGAATTGCCTTCGACATAATTCTGGGGCGTTTTATTCGCAAACGTACCGGAATAACCCGCAATCGTTAAACTCTCTTCCTTGCCCGGGGTGACCCGATAGTTTTGAGTGTGGAGAAATCCTCCGTGGATCGATTCGACAGTCTTCTTCAGCTCCTCGGCATTTGCCGGACAGGATTGACACCAGGTAATGTCAATATTCGCCGCAATTGTGGAAGTACAATCTCTATCGCCGCACTTTGCCTTTTTCGAAGCCGGCTTGCGCTTAAGGTGAATACCCGCTGTATCAGCGCTCCAATCCCACGAACTCATTGCCGAGGCCTGAAGTGCGATAGGTTTGAGCTTGATGGTTATCTCGGCCCGGCCGATCTCACGTTTCTGCGCATCAAGAGCGGAGAGACTTATCTTTTGATTCGGATCGAATGTCTGAGAGCTTGCGCGGCCAACCTTGGGTCCGAACATCATCACGGCCTCCGGACCGGAGGTATGCCATCGGTCGCCTTCCCAATTGATAAGATCAGCTGAACTGTACCAGTTAAATGATTTGGCGGCCGCGGCGAGGTCAGGCGGTAATTTTGCTCGTACAGTAAATTTCTCCGCCGCTGTTACCTCGGCCGGCGCCAAAATTTCTACCTTACCGTATTTTTCAGGTGACGGTACTGGCGTCGGGGTAGTTGTTTCCGCCGTAATCACCAGCGTGGTTGACGTTTCAGCCCATATGATCAGCTGGCCAGGCTCCTCTGGCTTTGCTTCCAACTTCACTGTATAAGTGCCCACTTGCTCCCGGCTAATCGTCAGAGTTTGGCCTTCACCGGCCTTCACTCCATTTACGCTCCAAATCAACTTCGCACCTGCCGGAAGCCTTGGCGTTCTACCCGACACTGTAGAAGTAAAGGGCGCCGCATGGATGCCCGCTTCAAGGCGAAGGACGGCCGCCCGCAGTTTGTGCACACCTTGAACGGCTCGGGGCTCGCCGTCGGCCGCACGCTCGTCGCCGTGCTCGAAAACTACCAGCAGGC
>JANOEF010000721.1:0-3155 GCA_031413075.1 Acidobacteriota bacterium
CGACATCGGCAACACCGTCCTCGTCGTCGAACACGATGCGGAGATGATGAAAGCGGCCAATCATATCCTCGACATCGGACTCCAGGCGGGCGAACTCGGCGGAAATGTCATCTTTGAAGGAAATTACAGGGCATTGCTCAAGTCCGATAAATCATTGACAGCCAAATATTTGCGCGGCGAAGCTGAAATAAAAATTCCGATGAAACGGCGCGAAGTTGGCAAAAAAATACTCCAAGTTAATGGTGCCCGAGAAAATAATCTCAAAAATATTTCGTGTTCGATCCCGCTCGAAATGTTTGTTTGTGTGACGGGCGTTTCCGGCTCGGGCAAATCCACTTTGATTCACGATATAATTTTCGCCGGATTAAAAAAACAACGCGGCGAATGGCAAGGTCAGGTCGGACTTTTCAAAGAAATAAAAGGCGGCGAACATTTTGACGACATAATTTTGGTGGATCAATCCCCGATCGGGCGCACGCCGCGTTCAAACCCGGTCACCTACATCAAGGCGTATGATGCCATCCGCGAAACATTTTCCAATACAAATACCGCAAAATCGCACAGCTATGATCCTTCGCATTTTTCGTTTAACGTGCCGGGCGGTCGTTGTGAAACCTGTCAGGGGAGCGGAACGGTCACGATCGAGATGCAGTTTTTAGCTGATGTCGAACTGACCTGCGAAGATTGCCACGGAACCAGATTTAAGTCGGAAATTTTGGACGTTAAATATAAAGGGAAAAACATCGCTGATGTTTTGCAGATGACAATTCGCGAGGCGATCACATTTTTCAAAGACATCAATAAACTCACTAATCGGCTGAAAATGCTTGATTCGGTTGGACTTGGCTATTTGCGTCTGGGGCAGTCCGCCACCACGCTTTCCGGCGGCGAGGCCCAACGGGTCAAATTGGCCGCCCATTTAGCCAATAAAACCAAATCAAAAACGCTCTTTATTTTTGATGAACCAACGACGGGTTTGCATTTTGACGACATCAATAAATTACTCTCGTCATTTCGTGCTTTACTCGATAACGGTGCGAGTCTGCTGGTCATCGAACATAATTTGGATGTCATCAAAACGGCCGATTACGTAATCGATCTAGGCCCTGAAGGTGGAGTAGGAGGCGGCGAAATTGTCGCAATGGGAACACCCGAAGAAATTGCAAAAAACGATAAATCTCACACGGGCAGATACTTGCGGGAAATTTTTAAAGATTAAATGTAGCGGATTTGATTTATCATTTCGTCTGCTGTGGTGTAATTTAAAATCTCCAAAAGCCTCTGTGCTGTTTCGTTTGGGAAGCGGCGAATTGCCAATATTATTCCATAATGAGTTTTGCCTTGTTCAAAATATTCTTCTGCAAGGTTTTCAAAATCCACCCGATTATGTGTCAGTAACACTCGTTTTTCTCCAACTGCAAATTCGAGTTGCTCCGCATCATTTTTGCCCAAATTCCCTGATTCAAGCGTGGTCAAAACTGAAAATCCACGCGCACGAATCAATTCAGCGATTAAAACGCTTAGTTCTCGTCATTGTAAAGTTCAATAAAAATATCGCTCATTTTTTGAGAGGTAAAGAGGTATTTTCTTCAATGCGATTTTTCAAAATGTATTCGTTTATTTCTTCTGTATGGTCGCTGTAATAACTTAAGGCGGAAAAAACTTGCGCCAAACTCAAATGCGGTAAATGTGTCGGAATCTCTTCGGGAGAAATGCCTAGCCGATAGAGTTCAACAGTCGCCCGTACTGGGGTTCGGGTGTTTTTGATGATCGGTACGCCGCTTAAAATTGCTTCATCGGTTGTAATGTAAAATGTTTCGGTCGTTACACTCATAATTTTACTTCGCTATCTTCTTCACAAATTCGATTAAATCACCAATTGGACTCTTTTGTATCATAGCCGAAAGATATGCAAATGAGTATCGAATATTTATTTCAAATGCTTTCCAAAATTCATTTTTTAGTTTTGCCTCAGTTAATTCAACTTGCCAATCTGATATTATTGGTTTGAAAACCGTTTCTTTCGTTTTGTTTGAGTAAAACAGAGCTGGAATTTCCCAAAACAGAATCAGAGGAATTACTAACAATACTAATCCCTGAAGGATTCCGCCAAAGAAAACATAATTTCGCCAGGGATTTGAATCATAAGGTTTCGAGACATATTTATTGATTTGAAAATCTGGATTATTTTCAAACTGGAAAGTCACCTCATGTGAAAGTGCCGCGATATTTTCAGCATTTTCTTTTCGAAAAGAGATCCAGATATGATATTGAATTCCAGCAAAATACTCACTATCTCGGAGTTCAAGGGTGATTGAATTCCTCACTTTTTCAATCAAAGGTTTTATTTCAGGGTTTCGGCTTCTTTCAGATTTGTATATGTCATATTTCAAAATTAGCTCTTGAAGAAAATCGTCGCTATGAATTTTATCTCGGATTTTTGCAACTTCTTTTCTCAATTCCTCTTGGTTATAAACTGAAGATTTAATAAACAACGATTGTTGAACTGCTATCGGATAGTAATTGTAGCGAGGATACGCCCAAAAAATTGTTGCATATAACAAAGGTAAAATAATCCGCCATTTATGCTTATTCAAAAAAATTATAATCGGTATTTGATTATTTGTGTTTTTCGCTTTCATTTATCTCACCTCCAAAACCAATTCATTGAACATCTCAATCGCCTTCACATTAGCCTCAAAAACCTTTTCACCCAAACCTGTTGCCCAATATTTACGGCGCGGAATGCCGATTTCGGGGGCTTGGCGGGGCTCTTCGCGGGAATCAAGATAGCCTTTGTCGCACATCCGCGAGAGGGTGACGTAAATCGTGCCGCGTTTCAGTTCGCCTTCGGAGGCCTCGACCATCTCCAGCCCGAACATTTCGCCTTTGTGAATCAACATTTCTAAGGCTTTCATTTCTTTGTTTGATAATTTTGGAAATTCATTTTGTTTCGGGCTAAGGTGGCGCTGGCGGCGATCAAGGGGGACAAAACCCTCAGCCAACTGGCGAGCCAATTCGATGTCCATGCGAACCAAGTTTCGACCTGGCGGAAGGAGCTGATCGATCGGGCTCCGGAACTGTTTGAAGATGGTCGGCGGCGTCAGCCGGAGGAGGAAGTCGATAGCGACTCCCTCTACGCCGAGATCGGCAAG
>JANOEF010000722.1:0-5989 GCA_031413075.1 Acidobacteriota bacterium
GGTCAAGACGACGTTCAAGAGCGATGGAACATACAGCAGTTTTTTTAACTCGGTGCGAAAAAACGAGACGGAAAGTGACACTAAGACCGGCACATACTCAATCGACGGTCGTCTTCTCTCCATCCAGGGAACAGGCTACTCGGGAAAAACTACAACCACAACAAATTGGGTCATCCGCGGCTGGCTGGAACTGCCCTCCATGACCGTCTTAGAGCTCGCCGGCCCGTGGACTGACAATGCCGAAATTCCCGAGGTCAACTTTACCGACTTCGGTCCGGAAAGCAAATACCGGGGCGTTACCAAATGGATTCGATTGAAATAAATGTTAGGACGCATCGGCTGCGGGGGATGAAAACTGCGGTGCTTGTTTTGTGTATGGTGTAGCGGCAATTCCAGCGTCCACGTAATTCCAGAGGAGAAAATATTATGAAAGTCAGATCAAGTTTAGTTTTTTTTTCAGTCGAGGTCGTAATCTGACTTTCATAATATTTCCATAAATAAAGTTAAAAACGTATTTCAATCAACCGTTTCCGACAAAAAATGAATAAATTGGAGTAAAAATATGAAAAACGGCAAAACCTTGAAAACAATCATTTTATTAACCTTGAAAACAATCATTTTATTAACCGCCATCCTCGCTGTTTCTACCAATACTTTTTCGCAAACGCCGTGTACCAATGCAGATGCTAATCAAAAAGTAGGTATTTGGAGCAAACAAGGGCAGGATTCTTTGGCCAACGCCGATCCTAGTTTTCCCAAAGAGCAATACAAGCCGGTTTTGGCCAAGGCGCAAAAAGTCATCGAGCTTTTGAAACAAGCGAATCCTCAACCGATTGGGATTCAGGCATCTGCTTATCGTAACATTAGCGGCCGCTCCGCCACGCCAAACGGAGCCTTGCTGTTTGGCGTGAGGGTACTTTATTACAACTATTTATGTAGGCCGGATACGCCCGGTGATTCTGAGCGGGGACAAATTTTTGCAAATGGCGAAACGACAACCGTAGTCAGAGTATATTTCAACAGTTTAGGTTCGGTGGCGAACATAGAAAAAAGTAGTTTAGGAAAAGAATTTACGACGGCGAACAACGAAATAATATTCCTTTCCCCTCAACAAACGGGAAAACTCAAAGGACTTTCACTCCTCTTTCTAACCGATCTGGATAGCTGTTGCCGAGATGAAGCCGTGGTCATCACCGCGGACAATCGCTCGGCTTTTAAACCAGTCACGCGCGAACAATTTCTTCAGGCATTGGAAAAGAATTCTCGAAAGAAGATCAAAAAATTACAGGGAAATCTTCAGCAATCAGCTATCGAAGAAGGCAAAATTGCAAGGATCGAGTCAATTATGGCCCGGATGTCGTCCACCGAGCGACAAATACAGGCGGTCATCGTTGACCAGTCCGATTCACCGGAAACATTGTTTGTCCCTGAGTCTCAAGAAGGCAGCAGTCGTTTGGTCACGATTGATCAAAGTTTATTCAATCCCGGACTCTCGCGTGAAACAATTCAATTCATCACGGTCCATTGGAGTTTGACGTTAAAATCTCCGGCCAAAGCGGAATTGATACGGCAGTTCAAACAAAACTTTGATTTTGAAGCTTTGAAACAAATGCTGGGCAAATGATCAAAACGAGCGAATGGTCAAACTCGCGGTTTCCGGGGCGGGTTACACCAAAAGCAATCCAAGCCCGGCAAATTTGAGAATGAGCTTTAACCTAGATCCATTGACCAGACAATAAGTCTTTGGAGAGAAATTTTTATAAAGGAGATTATTATATGAAACCGGCAAAAATCAGTCTAGTTTTATTTGTGGTGTTGACCTTGACTGGTGTCAACAGCTTCGCCCAACAGGAAATAACTTTGACCACCACCAGGGAAAATTTGGTCGCTTCCAAAGCCACTATTGAGATGCCCGGACTGGCCAATAACCCGGAGGCCATTATTGTCGCGACACCCATTGGCGATACCGTAAAATTAAACCCGCATCCCATCGGCGTCTGGTATTACAACGATCAGTGGAACATTTTTAATACCGACCACGCATCTATGCCCGCAGGGTTAAAATTTAGATTGCAAGTCTTTCTCAAACCCGATGCGAATCAATTTTTGCATATCGTAACCAGAGAAAATCTCAGCGAAGTTTGGTCATATCTTGATCATCCGGCCCTCAATGATAATCCGAAGGCCCAAATAAAAATTCTTCAAAACCACGCTGCCGGCTATCGAACGGCTTTTCTTAATCAGTATGAAGCTACTACCAATTTTGATTGGGCCGCTCGAAAATGGTATATCAAAAATGTCAATGATAAACCTCTCTCTCAAAACATGGCTTATAACATCGTGATTTGGTCCGGTGGAACAGGCGGCGGAAACGATTTGTCATCAGCGCCAATGCTGGCTCCGATACCTGTGGCGACCCGAACCAGGATGCCGATTGTGCTGCCAACCACCATCCCGACCATCCCCACCTCTCTGCCCACAACTTCGTCCCAGCCGGTGCCAGTTCGGACCAGAACCAGAATGCCGATAGTTTCGACGACAGAGCAACCGATACCGACTACGCCCGCAGTTCAGCCGAAACCGTCGCCCGCGCCTTCCCCGACTCCAGCCAATATCACGGCTCCAACTTCTTTGACTACGACCCAACTCTCAACTGCTGATCCGTGCACCAAAGAGACTGCTTATCAAAAGATCGGTAAATGGGGAAAACAAAGAAAGGATGACCTGGCCATGGCCGACCGCACTTTTCCTAAGGAGCAATTTAAGCCGGTGCTGGCCAAGGCGCAAAAAGTCATTGACCTTTTTATGCGGGCAAATCCTGAATTCAAAGGGATTGAGGCATATGCTCAACGAACTATTCGAGGCGATTCCTACGTCCCAAATGGAGCTTTGCCGTTTCGCATTGATATTGGCTACGGCAGTTTTCACTGTATCGAAAAGGGTGAAGGGACGGCCGAAGAACGCGGAAAAATTATTGTATTCGGCGGTTATGGTTATACAACCGTCTATTTCAATAGTCTCCGCGATGTGCTTGAAAGTGTGCAGGATGGGGGTGCTTTTCTGACAACTGACGGCGAAGAGATCTTTGACTATAAAAAACAGCTCGGCGAGTTTAATGGGTTCACCATGATTGAACCGATGGTGAGGCGCGGAAATAACGAAGAGGCTATCATCATCACACCTGACAATCGCTTGCCTTATAAACCTGTCACCCGCGAACAATATTTGCTGGCGCGGATTAAAAATTATGGAACGTCAGCACTTTTTGCCGCTGATGCAGCGAGCCTCAAGTCAATGATCGCCAGAATGTCACCCGGCGAAAAGCAAACTCCGGCACTTGTCCGCGACATTACCGCCTCGCCGAGCGGAGCAAAAATATTTGCCGCTGAAGCCGAAGGCGGCAAACATTTGGTGACGATTGACAAAAGTTTTTTCAATCCTAAATTGCCGCGCGAAACAATTCAATTCATTACTGTTCATTGGAATTGGAATGATACCGATGTTCCCAAAGCGGAAGCGATGAGGCAGTTCAAGCAAAATTTTGACTTTGCCGCTTTAAGGCAAATGTTGGGGAAATAAATCAAAAGTTGATTCTGCACAGGCCGATAAACTTTCTAAAAGAGGAGAAAAATCATGAAAAAAACACGCATTTTATTTTTAGCTTTTTGTTTGCTGATCCCGGCTTCAGCATTTGCCCAGACATCAACCGCCAATAAAAGTTGGAATTCGTTTTGGACGAAATTCAGCACAGCGGTGAACCAAAAAAACCGGGTTGGTTTGAAAAGTCTAATGGCTTCGGAGCGGGATTTCTTTTCGGGCGGCGGCGGTGAAACACGGAACGAATGGCTGGCTTCGGTTTCGTGGACGGAATTGAAGAAATCTGTCCGGCGAGGAGTGAAAGTTGATAATTCTGATGGGAAACCCGGTCGTTTAACCAAAGATAATCATTTGGTCTTTGGATTTTTAGGCGGGAAATGGCGCTTTATGGGCCCCATGGGCGATTAGAACAGCTTTGAATTGAAGGTCAGGAAAAGTTCCGAACCACTCTGATTTTCAGACTAAGGGAGACAAAATGAAAAAACAAATCCGACAGTTTTCAAAATTCATGGCTTGGATTATGGCATCTGTCCTAATTCCGGGGATATTGGCCAATACTCCTGCCCTCGCCCAAACCGAACCGGCCAATGTAAAGAAAAGTTTTGAATGGCTGGTGACCTACACGGTTACCGTGGATGCTGATTTCACCAAAGAACCGGAATTGGGATCAGGAGATCCGACTATCGTCTATAAAATTAAACGCAAATACTGGGGCATTGCAGAAATGACCTTTATACCCGGGACGTCCCTAGCAAATGGGGGTTCAATGCGGCCTACATTTTTTGATAAAGATCCGAAACTTTTCATCGATATTGATGACTCAAAGATCACAACTCACGACCCCCTCTGTGAAGAGTGGATGAAGATTGAGGAGGCGTGGAAGGCGGGCATTAAACAAACGGGAAATGTGTCACAAATATTCATTGACAATGGGAAGATTTATTCAGTTAACTTGCAGCTCGAATCCAGAACCAAGGCAGACTTCAAGAACAAGGAACTCAAATACACGAAAAAGGTGACACAGAACAAGCGTTCCGGGCAACAAAACGTGCTTACCGATCAGACGGATGACTTACGGATGGACAACTTTCAACTTCCAAATGTCGCAGGTTTCATAAAAAATGGGGCCATTAGTCCTTCGGAGAATAATCTTGAACTAAAACCTAATGCGAAGTTGGTTGGCTATTTCGATTGGTTTTCCAACGAGTTACATCCTGACGGTCCGGTTCTCGGCGTGCCTAAAGATGAGATAAAGATTCGAATTAAGTTAATAATAATTAAGAAGGTCAAGGAGTAAAAGTTACGACTGCTCAATAAAAGGTGCGTTTATAAAATCATTAACTTCGGAGAATCGTCAAAGGAGAATGCTGCCGTGATCAGAAAACATCTAGTTTTAATTCTAACCTTTATTTTAGTCATCTGCGCGTTGGGGTGCAGCAAAACTCGCGATGCGGAGGTGCTGTTTCCGGTTACGGAAGTTGGTACGCCTGATGGGCCGAAAGTAACCAAGGAGATTGGTCCGGCAGGCGGTTCATTGGCCAGTTCGGATGGTCGCCTGACCTTGACTGTCCCGCCCAATGCTTTGGCAGAAACCGTTGCGTTCCATATCCAACCCGTTACCAATAAAGTCAATGGCGGTCTGAGGAGCGCATATCGGTTAGAACCTGCCGGAAAGACTTTTACTACCCCGCTCCAAATTTCTGTCCGTTACGATGAACATGATCTTGAAGGTACCATTGCCGACGCCTTTTCATTAGCCTATCAGGACGGACAACGAGCGTGGCGAGTACAGAAATCAGCAAAGTTGGACAAGGACAAACAGACGCTCACCGTTCTCACTTCGCACTTCAGCGATTGGTCATTTTTGACTCGGGTTAAACTTTCGCCGGCCAAAGCAACGCTTTTTGTTGGGGAAAGTCAGGCAATCACGCTTGTTTTATGTGAGGAGCAGGGGTTTATTGATAGACTCCTCTCCCGTCCCGCGAATTGCCAAACACTCTCCTCGAAAGGGGCTGAATGGAGAGTTCAGGGGGCGGGTACCATTCAAGAAACGGGTTCAGGCGTAATTTACACTGCGCCCCCGAAAAAACCTCTACCGAATCGCGCTTTCGTGATTATGTCAATCGAACTTGAAGATTGGGAACCATCGGGGCCGTTCAAGGTAAAATGGGAACTTGGCACCGAAATTACAATTGTTGACCGGGGGTATAAGGTCTCGGCGGGAACTGCGGGCTTAGTTTACTCGGGCGTGATTTGCAGTTTGGAGAAGCCCTTTACCGTTAAGGGCACAAACCCGGCAATAACTTACGTCTGGGAGTTTATTCCGTCGTCTCCAACTTCCGGCACAGTCAGCCATACCGGCGGGGGAAACATGGTCAAAGCGGTTGGCGGC
>JANOEF010000723.1:0-5301 GCA_031413075.1 Acidobacteriota bacterium
GCCGGTCGGCGGCGCGCTGGCCGGGCGTCTGCCCGTCCTGGGGCCGCATCCGCAGCAACGCTTCCATCTGCAGCAGTTCGATCGTGGATACATCAAGCACTCGGCACATGCGCTCGAGAATCGCGCGGTTCTGCCCGTCGAATGCGCCTCCCCACAAAGCCGCCTGCAGTTGAATCTGCACGAACATCCGGCAGAGGTCCGCGCGTCGCCCGACAAGGGCACGCAGGCGCTGGAGCGATGCGTCAAGAGGAAAGTCACGAGCCTTCCCCTGCGTATAAAGATCAATCGCGAGCCGGGTCTCGGCGGAACCGAGGCCGAACTGCTGCATGATCAGCCTGGCGGCGTGAATCTCCTGCTCCGAAACGCGACCATCCGCCTTGGCAATATGTCCCATGGCCTGGAACGTTGCACGGAAGAATGCTTCCTGCACGGCTTGCGCAGGCGCAATGCCTGGTCGGGCACCCGCCTCGCGGCGTTCATTGTTGAGATCGAGCTGGTGCCCGACAAGTCCACCCAGCAAGGCACCCGGCGGATTGCTCAACAACTTGTATGGAAAAAGCGGCCAAATTACAATCGTTAGTAGATTGAAATTTTAGATAACTATACATAATCGGCCGTCTTCTGAAATTGCTGCATTTCCAGCCTCCAAATAATTTGAAAGTTCGTATTTTTATTGGTCCGGACAAACTTATTGAGGAACAAAAGTCGCGAGATACCACACAATCAATCTTTCTCCGAATAACAAAGCAATGACCGAGCCTAGTCCCAAAAAGATTCCGAACGGAAGTTTGGCTTGGAGCCCATTTTCTCTATCTTTGGCGATATAATAAATACCGACCACCGAACCGGTCAAGGCTCCCAAAAAAATAGTTAAAAGTGTTAAACGCCAACCGAGGAGAGCCCCCACCCCAAGCAGCATTTTGACATCACCAAAACCCATTGCTTCGACTCCGCGGAGCCTTTGCCAAATTTCCCCGACCAACCACAACGAACCGCCGCCAATCAAAGCCCCGAGTCCTGCACCCAATAACGAAACGAGCCAGGCCGGAGAATCGTTCATACTAATAAGTGGATAATGTCCCATATCCGGAAAAAAATCGGTTTGGGTAAAAACGGGAAAAACAATTCTGACAATAACTGCAAAAATAAAAAGCGGGATAGTGATTTTATCCGGCAAAATCATGTGTTCAGCATCAATGAATATGAGCGAAATGATGGAGGAGGTAAAAATAAGGCAAACAGGTAAATACCAGTTTAGCCCAATTTGCCAATAAACTAATAAAAATGAGAGACCAGTCAGAAACTCAACTGCCGGATAACGAGGCGAAATCGGATTTTTGCAATTTCGGCATTTTCCGGCCAGAATCAGCCAACTGAAAATTGGGATGTTATCAAAAGATTTGATGGGATTTTTACAATTTGGACAGGCTGAATTAGGAAAAACTATTGATTGATCCAACGGAATACGGTGGATGACCACATTGAGAAAACTTCCGATAATGGCGCCGAGCAAGAAAATGAAAATAAAGGCGACAAATTCCGGCAAACCTGTCACGGTTTCAAAAGAAAAGAGAAAGTGTGTCATTTACGAACCTCAATGTCGGGGTGGAATTTCAGCAAGCAGAAGGGAAAACGCCGGAAAGGCGTTAACATAATAATACAATTTGATTGTAAAAAGGGAAAGGAAAATTATTAAAAGGTGGTGGGTCGTACAGGGATCGAACCTGTGACCCGATGATTACCTACCACACTGGCTTTCACCAGCCGCTCTAAATCCTAAAGCGTTGTAGTCTGGACTATCTCATCACCCACAGTTTGGCTGTTGGGGTGTGTGGCGTATAGTCTCTGAGGGCTCTCTTGAAAAAACACACAAGGTTGCCTGCTGATTGCCCAATCTTCAAAATTTTTACGCATGAAATTCGTATTTGAAGCTCTCAGGGGATCCCAGCATACAGCCACATTTTCACTTTATTGTTACCAATAAAGGCTCCTATTTCAAATAACAAGAGTCATCTGCTCTACCTACTGAGCTAACGACCCACACAAAAAATAATATTTCCTTATGATAAAGAATATGAAACTTGCAATTGTCTCACGTTAAGCAGTATAACAATTTTGAAATATATTGTCCAAATCCCGAACAAAGCAGAAAAATATGGATACATCGAATCACAGTTAAAGTCTCTTAAAGAAGGTTGCTGGACTGTTCAAATATGGTTTCAAAAAAATTAGACCGAATACTAAACTCGCTTTTTAACTTCGTTTATAATTCGGGTTGAACTTTTCCTAAATAAGGGGAGAATTACCAAACTCAGGGTGGCGGCTTGGCGGTTTATAATAAAGGGTTTTGGAGTAATCAAAAATCTTAAATCTCGGTTACAAAATGAACCAGAAATTAGTCAATCTCGTAGAAGACTAATAAGAACTTGAAGGAGGATAAAAATATGGACACTCTTTTTAATAATCCAGTCGCTAATATGCCGGGCGTTTGGTTTTTAGTATTTTATTCCATCACTATTTGTATGGTCGCCATCGCCTTTTGGGTTTATAAACCGGGACTTGATTGGACGGCCAAACTTCCACTTCCATTGGTTTCCCAAAATCCCGACCCGTTTGAAATTGCTTACTTGCGGGGCGGAGAAAATGAATTTGTCCGAACTGTTGTTTTCTCACTGGTCCAAAAAAAGTTCGTGGAAATTACCACCGATGGTAAAATACATTATATTAAAATAGCCCCAACTCAGCCGAATTGGACGACTTTATCCGAAATGGAGCGAAATGTCTTAAAATGGTGCCAGGTCACACACGAAACCAGGGAAGTGTTTTCTCCATATGGTTTAGTCGCAACATTAAATACGTACTCTTTGCAATACGAAGCTAAATTTGTGCAAAATAACTTTCTGACTCCTCAAGATGTGGTCACGAAAACCCGTCTTCTGGCAACCTTGGCGGGTTTGGCAGTTGCTTTCCTGGGCGGGTATAAAATCATCGCGGCTTTAATGAATGGCAGAACCAATGTGATTTTTGCCATCATTTTGACGGTGATCGGCTTTCTTATTTTATATAAATTAGGCAAAGTTAAACGAATTTCAGCTTTGGGGCAAAAATATGTGGAGAGGGTTCAGGAGGCCTTTGACAATTTGAGAGTGAAAGTCCGATTAGAAAATCCCGATGAACTGCAAAGTTATAATTCCGGTGCCCCGTTCCTCTTAACCGTTGGAGTTTTTGGAGTCGGAGCCTTGGCCGGAACTCCTTTTAACGAATACGAACAAGCTTTCAATCGTTCAAGTTCGGCAAGCAGTTCAGGTTCGTGCGGAAGCGGATGCGGTTCTGCTGGTTGTAGTTCAGGTGGAGACGGCGGAGGCAGCTGCGGTGGCGGGTGTGGCGGATGCGGCGGTGGAGATTAAAAAAATGAAAGTTGGCTTAGGATTTCGACCGCAGTTAAAATCAGATATTTTTTTGCATCAAAATGAAATTGATTTTCTCGAAATAACTGCTGACCATTACCTCGATGCCAATTCAAAAAAAAAGGCTGAATTAGAATTGCTCAAAAGGCATTTCCAACTAATTCCGCACGGACTTGGTTTATCCCTCGGAAGTGCGGAAGGAATAGACGAAATCTATTTGGAAAAATTTGCCGAGTTAGTAGAAAATGTTAATCCTGAATGGTTTAGTGACCATATTTGTTTTACCAAAGCCGGGGGGATCAACATTGGACATCTGTCACCCGTTCCATTTACCAATGAATCGCTCAAAGTCTTGATCCAAAATATTTCGAAGGTTAAAAAGAGGATTAAGATTCCGCTAATTTTGGAAAACATCACTTATATGTATTGTTATCCCGAGGCCGAAATAGAAGAGGCGGAATTTTTGAACAGACTATTAAATGAAACCGATTGCGGCCTGCTCCTGGATGTGACAAATCTTTATATCAATTCGGTAAATCACCGTTATAACTGGCGAAAATTCCTTGATAGCCTGCCGTTGGAAAGAGTGGTTCAGCTTCATTTTGTCGGCGGACATCGGCACCGGGATTATTTAATAGATTCGCACTCACAAAAAACCCAAAACGAAATCTGGGATATTTTTGGCGAGGTTTGCCAGAGGTCAGCCGTGAAAGGAGCAATTTTAGAAAGGGATGAGAACTTTCCGCCCTTTAGCGAAATTTTAGAAGAATTAAACAAAGCACGAACCGTGGGCGAAAAATCAAACCCGTCAGCTTATATTGGCGTCTAAAATTTAGATTTGAATCCAAATTTTAAGAATCCGAAACCATATTATGTATTGTCCAAATTGTGCTAAAGTAAATTCAAATGTGCAAAAGTTCTGTCGGGCCTGTGGTTTGAATTTAGAGAAAACTGCCGAAATCTTGTCCGAACAATTAACAAGTTCAGAAATGATCAGGAGGACAAAATTTTTAAAATTCTATGAAACTCTCGGAAAACTAGGATTGGGAGGATTGATTGGAGGCGGGTTGACGGGTTTTATGCTTTTGTTAGTGAATTCACAAATAAATTCATTTTTTCCGGTCAACCAGATAAAATTATTTTGGGAATAGTTTTAACTATCTTCTTGATTTCTGCGGTTTTGTTACTGGTAAATGTAATTTATCAGGAAACTCAAAACGAGAACAAAATGCTCATAAATCAAATATCGCAAAATCACCTTGGAACATTTGAGACAGCTAAACTATTAAAAGACCGGAAATTCGAGCCAATTCCAAGTTTCACGGAATCAACCACAAATTTACTTTTGGTCGAAGTTAACCGAAAAACTTCGGGCGAGTTAAATTAATCGGGTTGATTTGATAGAATTGACTGGTAAGCAATAAATCAGCAGAAAAAACATATAATTATGAACGATATTACACTTGAACAAGCCGATATAATTGTCAGAGCAGCGATTAAAAAAGCCGCAGAAATAGGGACTAACATGGATATTTGTGTGGTTGACGCCGGCGCAAATCTGAAAGCCTTTGTGAGAATGGATGAGGCCTGGCTGGGGAGCATTGACATTTCGATCAAAAAGGCCAAAACAGCCCGGTTTTTCAATTTTCCAACCGGAGAAATTGGTAAATTATCACAGCCCGGCGGTCCGCTTTATCAAATTGAACATTCAAATGGCGGCCTTATTACTTTTCCCGGAGGGCTTCCAATTAAAAATGTGGATGGTGAAGTGATTGGTGCCATTGGGGTTTCGGGAAGCACTGTTGAAAATGACCAGACAGTGGCTCAGGCTGGAGTCGAGGCAATCTTGTAAAACAAAGACTGTTCCCGGTTGATGGCTTGGTTTTTATTTTTT
>JANOEF010000724.1:0-2923 GCA_031413075.1 Acidobacteriota bacterium
GTTTTGCACGAAGACTGCGCTGCCGTAAGCACCGGGATAAGCGAAATTTTGGATCAAGCAACTTTTATTTCGCCGGATTATGTCTTAGAAGTTTCGTCCCCCGGATTAGAGCGCGAGCTTTACAGCCTTCGGGATTTTGAAAAATTTATCGGAAACTTGGCGAAAGTCAAAACAAAAATTGCCGGCAGCGGCCAAAAAAACTTTTTTGGCAAGATCAAGGCCATTGAAGGCCAAGAGATAGTTTTTGAAGATAAAACCCACGGCGAAGTGAGATTTTCGTTTGAAAACGTGACGAAGGCAAATTTACAGATTGATATTGAGGAAGAATTTAAAAGAGCTAAAAGTTAATGGTTAATGATAAATTGTTATTTGAAACTTCATTAACCATTAACCATTAACCATTAACCATTAACGAGTTATGACATCCATCGGGCAAAGCATTGAAGCATTATGTGCAGAACACGGTTTAGACCGTGATATGGTGATTGAAGCGATGAAGGACGCGGTCAAAGCCGCCGCTCGGAAACAATTCAAATCGCAAGATAAAACCGGCGAAAGCATCCAGGTTGATTGGAACGATGAAGACGGGGTGATTGAGATTTCGGCCCAAAAAGAAGTGGTCGAAGAAGTTGAAAATCCTTCGTCCGAACTTTCATTAGCCGAAGCTCAGGAACTCGCCGGAGACGAAATTGAAATCGGCGATATGCTCCTGCTTCCGTTACCGACCGAAGATTTAGGACGAATTGCCGCCCAAACGGCCAAACAGATTTTGGTGCAAAAAGTTCGCGAAGCGGTTCGTGATAAAGTCTATGAAGAGTATATTGACCGCAAAGGCGAGCTGGTTAATGGCACGGTCAAACGGTTTGAACGCGGAGACATGATCATTGATTTGGGTAGTAACCTGGAAGCGTTATTAGCCAAAAATGAACAGGTGCGAAACGAAAATTGGAATCAGGGAGAAAGAATCCGCGTTGTTATCTCCGATATTTCCAAAGATCCGAAAGGTCCGCAGATCAGAGTTTCACGGGCCTCGGCTGAACTTTTGAAACGCCTTTTTGAAATGGAAGTGCCCGAAATTTATGATGATACGGTAGTCATCAAATCGGCGGTTCGCGAACCCGGCGACCGGGCTAAAATCGCAGTTGCTTCGAATGAAAAAGATGTTGATCCGGTGGGCGCCTGTGTGGGGATGAAGGGATCGCGGGTGCAATCCATCATCAAAGAGTTACGCGGCGAAAAAATTGATATTATCGAGTGGTCAGAAGAACCTTCGGTATTTGCCGCCAACGCTTTGTCGCCGGCCAAAGTCAGTCAAGTCCGAATTGTGGACATCAACAAGCGGGACATGGAAGTTATCGTGACCGAAGATCAACTTTCATTGGCAATCGGTAAACGCGGGCAAAACGTTCGTCTGGCAACTCGTTTGGTGGGTTGGAATATAGACATTAAGAACGAAACCTTGTTGCGTCTGGAAATCGCTAAACAAATGGGCAAAATGATGGCTTCGGGTGAATCCGTACCGGTTTCGGCTTTAGAAGGCGTTTCAGCCGCTCAGGCGGATGATTTGAAGGCTAAGGGGGTCAAAGATGTCGAGACCTTAGCCCTGACTTCGATTGATGATCTGGTTGATGCGCTTGATATTAGCTTTGACGATGCAGAGAACATCATTTCTGCGGCCAAGGCTGTGGTTGAGGCAAAAAACACTTTGACCACCGACGATACTAATGAAGAAGAATCAGAAGAAGAAAAAGTAACCGAAACAGTTTCGGGCGATGCTTCTGCTGAATAAGAAGTAGTTTTTTTCTAAACTTAAAAAAGGAAAATAAATGTCCGTAGGCAATAAAGTTCGTATTTACGACCTGGCAAAAGAACTTAAACAAGACACGAAACGCATCATGGAAGAACTTCGGCGCGAAGGTGCAGATGTGAGCGTGCCGTCGAATTCTGTCTCGAAAGAGTTGGCAGAAAAGATTCGGAATAAATATTTCCCGAAAAAAGAAACCGCGCCTGCCCGTGCTATCAAAGTCATTAAAAAAGAAAGAACGGTTGCCGAGGAAACGCCGACTGTGGTGGAAACCTCGGTCGCCGAGCCGATTCCGCAAATTGAAGAAAGGAAAGAGGAAAAAGTTATTACTACTGCTACTATCACGGCTTCTGTCAATCCGCCTGCCGTTAGGCACGAAGAGCAAAAATCCAGGACTGTCATTCGCCCCATCAAATTAAAGAGACCGCTGGAGGTGACACCCGCACCAAAAGAAGAAGTTATTCCTCCGACCGAAGAGTTAATTGAATTACCGTTGGCCGTAGAAGTCGAGGTTCCAGTCCAGATTGAGGTTCCAACTCAAGTTGAGGTTCCAACTCAAGTTGAGGTTCAAGAAGAAGTAGCTCCGACAGTTGAAACGATTGAAACCGCGGAAGTGCTTGAGGCAGTTGAGGCAGTTGAGGCAGTTGAGGTAGTTGAGGTAGTTGAAACGATTGAAACCGCAGAGGTTCAACCGAAACCGACCGGAACTAAAGTTAAAGTTTTCACTCCGACAGGGACACAGGTTAAACAACTTAAGCTGACCAAAGAAGCTCTTCAACAGGGGCTCAAACAAGGCGAAAGAGTTGTCGTCGAAAAACCAGTCGTCCAACGAATCGAGCGGGTTCAACCAGATCGTGGACGTGACCGCGGTAAAAAAGATTTTAGCAAAGACATTAAAGGAGTGGGAAAACATCAAGAGTTACGCGGCACGCCGGGCGAAACCACGGCCGTCAGCGAGATGCCCTTTTCCTCGGCCTTCGCCGCAAGCACATCGGTGGTTCCCTCGACGATGTCGCAGACTTGAAACACGATTTCTTCCAGCGTGAGCTTGCCGGCGTCGATCTTGGAAAAGTCGAGAATGTCGTTCAGCAGCGACAGCAGCGAGTTCGCCGAACCCTG
>JANOEF010000725.1:0-12826 GCA_031413075.1 Acidobacteriota bacterium
CAAAAAAAAGCCAAAACTGGTCAAAAAAGTAGAATGAAGAGGAACAATCAGAGCAGAAAAAGGCAAACATCAGCTTGAAAATCAAACAGGCTTTTTTCTGCTTTTATCTAAAGTCGAGTTTAAATGGGTCAATAAAAAAAATAAAGATGTAAAACAAATTCAGGATAAAGATCAATTCAAAGAACAGAATGATAAGCGTTCTCCCGATGATGGCGATGGATGTGTTTATGCCGTTGCCCCCGATTATTGTTTTTCCCAGGCTACAATTTCAGTTATCAGCGGATTAGGTCAAACAAGTGTTTCTTCGACCACCGCCGTTGATGATCTGGACAGGATTTTAGGAATCAAATGAGCATAGAAAATCCCGGTATTGAATGTTTGCGGATAGGTGAATCGAATCTTCGCAAATGTCTCAGATGCGGAAATTATTTGGTGGTATCACATGGAAAATCAAAACAACGAACAAGTTCAACCGTCGATCGTCAGTCTGCTCGGCACGGATGATGAAATCAGTATCCAGTTTGCCGACGGCATCAAGCTAATTCCACCCTCGATTGTCGGTGAATTGGGAAAAGATTATTTTGAGCAAAGAGTTGAGGCTTTCAGAAATATCAATTACGGGGACTTTATCAGTGGATATACTAAATTGAGGCAAAAACAGCAGTTAAATCAGTATCAGTCTGACTTTATGAGCAGTCATTTTGGGCAGATGTATTGACGGTTTGGACTTTATGTCGAAAAGGTTCAAACGCATCGTGGTTGTCAAAAAAGAAAATCATTTCATCAATCGCCTCTTCAAGAGTTCTGCCATGAGCCGTAATATTTTCATACCTTTCATCACCCCGCTGATATGAACAAGTCCATTCTGCGCCGAAAGCACGAATTACCAATTGGTAACGAGCCACGTTCATCAAGATCTGAGGTAAGTGTTTGGTGATTGATTCCATAACGCGAATTATAACCTCAATTTCCCTTCCCAAGCAATAAATCCCAAAAATAATCTACCATTTTGAAGTCAGATTCTGCTTCAAGTTATGGGTAATATTTTCCAAACAATTAAAGACTTCTTCGGTTCTTGGTTTAAGTTTGAAAAAATTGTGAATTCAAATCAAGCCGATGAAAAGAATTTAAGCTCAAATTTAAGTTCACGGGTTGGAATTGCTGTCATTGATTTAGGCTCAGGTTCGGAGGTCGAGATTAAACCGAATGTTCAATCTTTGAGAAATTTTGCTCATAATTCCGCCTGGGTTCGCGCCGCGCTTGAATATAAACGAGAGAAAATTGGGCGTGCCGAGTTTGAAATTATCCCAATTGATTCGACCCATAATCCAAAACGCATTGATAAAACAGTTCGGACAGAAATTGAAAAAGTTCTCCGAGCCCCGAATCAGGCCGAAGATAGTTACGCTGACCTCAAGGAACAGATGCTCGAAGACTATTATGTCATTGGACACGGTTGTTTGGAGCTTGATTTATTCAACGATACAACCGTTCGCGGCATAAATATTCTGGACGCCGCCCGGGTTGGTTTCAATAAAAAATGGGACGGACGCGATCCAGCAACTCCTCGCTATGCCATTTTTTACGAAAAAAATTACGGGAAAGTAGAAAGATATTTAGCTAACGAACAGGTTTTCTGTTTGGTTAACCGACAGCGTTCCTACACCAAACTTGGACTTTCGCATATCGAAGTTCTGTTCAATATTGTCCGCGCCTTGCTCGCCGGCGATGAACGGCTAATCAAACAAATTATCCAACCCGTCAGCGAAAAACTCATCAGCCTTGGCGAAGGCGTGACACCAAAACAAGTCGAAGATTTCAAATATCAAATCAATCAAGTGCGAGATAAATTAGCGGTTTTGGGCAACACCAAAGATCCGAAGATTTTAGACCTTTCAGGTTCGCCCGAGGAAATGAAAATTTTGGACTCGTGCGAATGGTTTGTCCGACAGGTCGCCGCCGTGTTCAACATCTCGACCGCTAAATTAAAACTCGCCGTTGACACTTCACGGGCTAATACTTCGGAAATGTTTGCCGATGATCTGGAAGGTCTGGCAGGCGATCTGAACCGGATACTTGAGATGGAAAATAAAATCCTGATTGACCGTTACAAATATTTAGGTGAAATCAATCTTAAATTTTCCTATCCGATCCTCCACCGCAAAGATGAAACAACTCAGGCCCGAATCGCCAATATTCAAACCAAAAATGCGTGGGCTTCGACCAATGAAGCCCGAACCCGAACGGGTGAGAAACCGCTCGAATCGAAATGGGCGGATGACGTTTTGATGCCGGTGCAAGGGCAGTTAATTCCGTGGTCAATTCTGGTGAAACAGTGGGAACAAATGGAAAAAGACGTTGATAATCCCTCTTTGCTGGCAGACCCAACTCAAAGTGAAGGATTATCGACTTAACAATAAATATTTTTTTCAGCCTAAACTTTTATCGGAGTTTTCTATTGCGATGGATAAAAAAACTATTAACCACAATTTTCCGGATGAAATAACTTTTAAGTTTATTTCAGATTCAGTTCTCAAAGCCTTTGAGAAAGATGGGAAAAAATATTGCCGTCTGACTGCGTCTTCAAGCGGTGAAGATCTGGTCGGCGACATAATGAGCGAAAAGGCTTTGAACCGAATGAAGGAAGCGGCAATCGGAACAGTGATGTTTATGAATCACTCGACCAACGTGCCGGAAGATGTTTTTGGTTCGGTTATTGAAACTGATTTGGGAAAGAAACAAGCCGCTTTAGTTGGTGGCGGCGACGGCGAATTACTTTGTCTTGACTATTTGGTTGAGGTCGAAGAATCAAATGAGCGCGCCGTTAAATGCTGGCAAATGATTGAATCCGGAAAAAAACTTGGCGCATCAGTCACGGTTTTAGTCCGCGATAAGAAAGCCAATCCTAAGCGCAACAAAGGAATCATTATTGACGATGTGGAATACCTCGAAACTTCAATTGTCGGAATTCCCTGCAATCGGCAATCATGGGTCAATTCAGCCCAAAAATCATTAGAACTGGCGGAAAAGCGTGCCGCTAAACAAATTGCGGATGGACCGCTTGAAAACGAAGGAGAAACTGAAATGCTAACAGAAACTATCGAAACAGCGCAATCAACCGAAATCATTGAAACAGTTGAAGAATCAACCAATATCGAAACTCCGAAATTTTTCCAGCGCACTTTAGCGGCGATAGCAAAAATCAAAGATTTGCAAACCAAAATTGCCGCCGGAGAAACAGTTGAAGCAGAAGGAATTTCGGTTAAAGGAATGTTCAACGACATTCTAGAGCATCCCCGATTCTGGGAACTCTGTGATGTTTTATGCGAAGTGAAATGGGCTTTGTCGTGGGAAAAATCCCGCTTAGCAAGTGCAGGTCAAACCGATTATTCGGAAATTTTGGGAAAATGGACAACCTCGCTTGACGAATTCAAAGCCGCACAAATCAAGAGTTTCAAATTCTGGGAAAATTTCGATGAAGATAACGAAATGCTTTCCAACGCCCTCGAAATCGAAAAATCTTTAAACAATTTATTGGAAGTTCAATCTTCCGATGATGAAGTGCAGAAAACTTTGCACGAAACCGGCGAAAAAATTTTTGAACTCGCCAAAAAACTGAATCTCGTCAAAGATTCTGAGTCCGCTGTGACGGAATTGATACCGACCGACGAAGAAATTCAGAAATCAACGGTTTATCAGGACTTGAAAACCAACTCGGATCAGGAAATTGCCGATTTGCAGAAAAAACTTGAAGAAACCGAAACAAGCTACGAAGCTGCGAAAGCCGGGTTGAAGGCTGCTAACGAAGCTCTCGCAAACAATTTGCGCCAGCCACTCGTGACGGCTCAAGGAACTTCTGCGACCTCGTGAGTTGCGATTTTGCTTGAAATAAACAAAACCAAAAATTTACTAGGAGCAAACAAATGGACAACGAATTAAAAGAATTATTAGGTGATTTGAACACCAATATCAAACAAATGAACAAAGGCGAAGGTGTCAAAACTGCCGCCACTACTCCGGTTCAAGAGCCGGACATTGACTCAAAAGGTCTGACTTCCAAGGTCATGGATGAGGAATATGTTGACCCGCTCAGAAAGAATTTTGAACGGTTGGCAAAAACCGCTCCGGCAACCTTTGGACATCTTGGCGCAAAAAGCGTTTTGGACGATCCATATCAATTGATTCGAGCCAAAAACGCCGACGGTTCGCACGTCATCAAAGATGCTGAACTGGATAGCATTATCAAAGGCTTGCTGGTTATTAACGGCAGTGGCCAAGATGCTATCGATAACGGAGCAACTGCGCTCGAAGAATGGAAAGCTAAATCAGGTAATCCATCGGGTGTCATTGATGGTGCTTTTGAAGAAGCCTTTTCGCGGAAAAGTTTCGGCGAATACAGTGGAGTAGTCCGTAAAGCTGTTGACTCAAGTGTTGGTGCCGCATTAATTCGGACGGATATTGAACCGCTTTTGCGGGAAGCTTTTGTCCGATCATTCCCAGGCTACGAACTCTTTGCCAAAATCCCTGCCAACGGTATTAAACACACCTGGAATCAGGTGACATCACCCGGCTCGGCCGCTCTTTTAGCTGAATTAGGTGATTTCTCGGCAACTGCCTCGAACCAAACCTATTCACAGGTGCAATCTACCAATATTGCCGTTGCCGCCGCTCAACGCGAAATCGGCTTAAAGGCAATGATGGCTTCGCGTCAAAGTGGAATGAACTTCTTCGGCGGCGGTGGACAGCCCGAGGTAATGGGAGCGTTGACGGCGATTGCCGCTTTGATTCAAGGGCAAATTTTCCAAGGCAACTCGTCGGTGGCTGCCAAAACTTTGGATGATGAAGATGGATTGACCAACGCCAATGGGTTTGACGGTTTACGTCAGCAGTTGAAGAGTGGTTCGTATTCCATCAATAAAGGTTCGGACACTTACCTGAAGGTTTTGCGTCGAGCCGTCGGTCAGCTTTTTGATGCCGGTGCTTCAATGAATGAAGTGGCGATTTTCTTATCCATTGGTGCCCAAAACGCTTTGGATGAAGAACTTGAAACTTTCTATCAATACGTCAAATCGGAAGCTGGGCAACCAACTCCGACCAATTTCAGCGCGGCTGGGTTGTCTATGCTGAAAGGTGTTTTGGCCCGTCTCAATGCAGTTCCAAGTCAAGGCGCACAAGGCAACGGAATCGGTTATTACACCTATTCGGCCGCGGCCACCGAAGACATTTATGTTCTCGACCCGAACGGCACCAAACTGCCCTACATTGGAAGTCCCGGTCCAACCATTCTCGAACTGCCAACCGGTTGGGGTAATCACCTGTCGAACACCTACGTTCCGTTTCTAATGATTGGTTTGGCAATTTACGTCAAATCTTTCAATAGAAAAATTCGTATTGGACAAACCACTATCTAAGCTTGGAGTTTGATTGTTTTGACTAAAGAGGCGGGTGATTCGTCAAACGCCTCTTTTTGAAGAGGAGAATGAGATGAGAGGTATTGGGAACGCTTTATTAAAATTTGTTGGCTCTGTCTTGACATTAACACTTGCTTCTGACGGATATTTATCTATCAATGGCAAACGGTTTTATTTTTTAACCACTGCCATTACAGCCAACACGACTGTAACTACTGCTCCGGCAGGTTCGATTGCCGTCACCACGCACGCAACTGGATTGTCGAGCATCTTCCGTAGTGATGGAAGTAAATGGCAATACTTGGTCAACAGTTAGTTTTAACTTTTTCCGTCAGCCGTTTTGCCGTTTGTGCATTCGGCTGACTCTTTTATTTTTATAAGGAGATTTTTTATGGCAAAAGCAAAGGTAGAGGGAGTTCAAACTGAAACGGTTAAAACCCCGGAAGTTGATGAAGGAACTAATCCATCTGTAGAAACCGAAGAACCTGTGGTTAAAAGTGGATTCAAAAAGGTCAAAGCCGCCGAATTTCGGGGAAGTTACAAAGACGCTCAGTTTGATGATGACGGTGTTTGTCAACGGATTACTGAGAAAACTTTGAATGAGTTGCAAACCGATTTTCCGGGCATTGAACTTGAGGAACTTAACTAAATGCCTGTAGCTGACGATTTATTCGGAGTAGCCTATCTCGATGACGAAAGTTTTCGCGCCGGCGCGACGCTCTTCGGTGTCGGGATGGCTCTTTCTGATTTTCCCGTCACTGACGAAGGAACTAAACGATTAAATCTTGTTTTGCAAGCCGCATCCAGAATGATTGATACATTTTGCGGAAAAGTATTCACGCCAACTGATTTAGTCGAAACTCACGAACTCGATCTAACCACCTGGCAAATCAGGGTCAATAATCCGCCCGTCGTGTCAATTAGCTCGTGTATTATCAGATATGCAATTGACGGAACCATCACGATTCAGACGAACAAAATTCATATCAACAATCAGCAAGGATTTTTAGAGATTGCCCGCTATTTGGAAGGAACTTTGACTTTGATGGAAATTGGCACGGAATTAAATTGTCCGGTAGTCGAAATCACTTATAAATCATTGCAAACGGTGCCTAAAACAGTTCAACTTGCCACCGGGTATCAAGCCGGACATCTGATAAATTCAGGCTATGTTGACAAAACCTTGCCGCCAAATTTCGGGAAAGTTGATTTAGACGGACTTTCGATCAACAACAAAAAAGGTTACCGTTCCAGCCAAGAAATGATGGCAGGTTCATTTAGCCCTGAAGCTGAAAGACTGCTTATTTCCGAAAGAAAACTTTCAATTGCCTAACATTCACATTTAATTCTCTTCCCCAAATAAAATCAATTTATGTTCAGTCAAGGATTTATCGAAAATCTTAAACATTCATTCGGTGAAATGACTGATTCGTTTCGATTGCCCGGAACTGCCTTTTTGATGCTTAAAAGAAACGAACATTCGGTTGGCTGGAAAACTGTTCGTCAACTGACCAATCACTACTCGGTCAGTTATGTTAAAGATACCAACCGGAAAATGATTGTTCTGACCTGCTTTTCCACCGATATAACTTTTTTGGATGATTTTGCTCAAACCACCCATTTCGCCTGGGGAGTGCCTGATAATGATAATGAAATAACTCTTTATGAAATTGACCCTGAACAAAAAGACGAAACCGAACCTGACGGGTTAAGTCCAGCTTGGCGAGCTGTTGCTACCAAAGTCGGCAATGAACGCTACGAAATTCAATGAAACGATTCGATTCACCAATTTTAAGAAATCCTGGCATATTGCGGCGCGAAGGCGCCCGAATCCCTCTTAAAGTTGCGCCGAGCTGGACGGAAGACCAAATAAAAAGGATTGAAACTTCTCCGCATACAGGCAAAATTGTGGTCAAAAAAGTTAATGGTCGTTCAGTTCGTCATCAGCAATCAAACCCGGGCGAGCGTCCCGCCAAACTTTCAGGCGATTTATTGAAAACTTATCAATCGAAAAGAACGGGTGAATATAGTGCCGAATCTTCACCCGATACCGAGTATACAAATCGTCTCCAACACGATTATGGTCGAGTGATTGTCTCGGATGATGATTTGAAAAAGGCGCAGGAAATGCTCAATGAAGCAAATGACCAGATGATGAAAGATTTAATCTGAACAATTAATTTCAAGTTCTTGATATTTTTAATTTGATGATTAGTGCCACTGATTTAAGAACGATCAAAAAACAGATTTCGACAACTCTGGCAACCGTTATCAACATCGGCGAAGTCATTCCGACCCGAAAAACCTTCAAATCGGAGGCTCAGTTTTTTGAAACGGTTAATGCACTGACGACGCAGAAGGCTCTTGAAACAACAGAGTGCGCCGGATGTCTTTTATATCTTTTGCGTCCGCACGATATTCCCGACCTTTTGAACGAAAAACTTTTCTATCTGACCTACGCCGTCAGACTTTTTAGAAAAACATTTCAAAACCGGGTGGATGAATCGGACGCGTTTGAAACCAAAATTCTTTTATCTGAAGACATTTTTGATGCGGTGTGTGTGCAAGTCGGTGAAAAATTCCGCAATTCTTTGACGGTTAGCGGGTTATCGGCTGATCTCAAAGCCACCATCTTACCGATTGAAAATAAAGATGATATTCAGTTTGGAACGCCTGAATATTTAACTGTTGAATGTTCCTTTTTAGATTTTTTACTCAAGGTGGAAATAATAAATGTCTGCTGAAAATAAACCAAATTTGATCTGGTGTGCCGAAGATGAAGAGCCGTATCCCGAATACCGCGAAGGTCTCGAAGTAATAACTATTTCCCCCGCCCAACAACGAGCCGGGTTTTATTATCCCGATCCCCAAAAATTGCGCACTCTGTCAGGCGGAAAACTGCACCCGATCGGCAATTGCGGGTGTGGTGGTTTCAAATCCGATCTGCCGGAAAATTTTCCCTGTCGAGAGCTTTTTGTTGATTTGAAGATGAATTTAACAGATGTCCAAGCTCTTGACCGCGACGCGCTGATTGCCCTCAAAAAAATTGACAAAAAAAAGACTGAAAAAGTTTTGGAATATTTAGCCAAATTAGTTGAAGGAGAACAAGAATAATGCCAGTCGTCGGAACTCAAAAACGTGAAGAGGATTTCTTTTTTGCCTGGTCGTCCGCATTCAAACAGCAAAGTGCCAAAGATGTGCCGATGGCCAATACTGATCTTGATATTCTGTTATCTTTGGTGCAGTCAACTAAACCGCAAAAAGACCGACAAACCGAAGAGCTTTATGATTGCGACCGGGTTCATTTTCGCAAAACGTATATCAATTCGGAACTCCTGCGCTGGAATTTTACGATTCAACCATCATCCCGTTTATTTGCCGGGTTTATGGCTTTGGCCCGGGGCGGGATTACTTCCTATTCGGGAACTGCCACCAACGAAGTCAAAACCCTGACCACGGATGCCACAGGCGGATATTTCACGCTTGAAATGACCTTCGAAGGTCGGGTCGGCATTTCAGAGAAGATTTATTACAACGACACAGCCGCAACCATCAAGGAAAAACTCGAGAGAATGATTCGCCCAATCGAAGCCGGTGACATTACGAGCGTGACAGGTACGCTTGCCACTTCATTGGTCATAACCTTCGGCGGAAAACTGGCGGCAACCAATTTACCTGATTGGGTCATTGACAACACCAATCTGACGGGCGGTAGCGCAACCGTCACCCAGGGCACGACCACCCAAGGAGCCAGTAAAAAACTGACCATCACCCGCTCAAGCACCAGCCCGATGGCGCTTGTCTCGTTCATACTCGGTTATCGCGGTGATACGGCTACTTTCCGTAAATACTACAATCAAGCCATCAATAAGATTGTTTTGACCATTGAAAAAGGCGAAATTTCTACGATGGAAATTGAATTGGTCGGCTCCACCCGGTACACCGAAGAACCAACCTTTACCATTCCCGATTGTGTTGTCTATGATCCGATCCGCAATAACGATACCCGATTTGAGGTGGACAGCAACTGGATTACGGGCGAAACCCGGCGAGTGGTCAGAACTCTGGATAATCAGATGGCGACCGATAAGGAAGCCTTCCCATTCGATGCGATTTATATGCAGAAATTCCTGCGTGGTCGCCGCCCGGTCGAATCTTTAGCCTTTGCAGTTGACGGATGTGAAACGGACGATGTGGCGGTTTGGGCAGAAACCTTTACCCATAAGCCGCTCAATATTTATTTCGGCTCTCCGTCCAATCGAGCCGTGGATATTTTCCCGAATGTGGAGTTGTCTGAAGGCTCGCCCCCGGTTGAATATGCCCAAAGCACGGGACTCAGTTATTTGAACGTCAATGGAAAACCTGCCAAGGACGCAACTCTCGGAACGTATTCCAAGCTCGAGTATTACGAAAATTCTTCGACTCCGTTTCTTGGAACATAATCAGTAACTTTTAAAGGGAGATAGGTGACAGGTAATTCCTTACCACTTATTTCCCATCATTTATCTCTAAAATTTATGAATTTAATTACAAAACTTGAAATTGATTTGAAACATATCATTGATGAGGAAACAGAAAAACAGATGTTTCCTGCGCTTATCACCTTTTATGCCGGGTCTATGCTCGAAAAAGAATGGCGAAAAAAAATGCAGGCTCATTGGGCTTTAACTGATAAGGAAAAAGCCGAAAAACAGGCTGAATACAATGTTGACCTAGTCCTTGGTTTAGCCTGTAAGGCGCCGAAAGGCTTGCCGGATTTCGAGGCTGGAGAGGATTGGAAATCTGATTTGGCATCATATTTCAACGAACCAACGGAAATCAAAAACTATTTAGCTAAAATTATTGTGGACGAGCATCTCCACCGGACAAGCCGATATTCCTTTCGAGACTAGCTTTAGATTAGTTTGTGGACAGCTTTTAGAATACTGGCACAAACAAGAATCTCTGCCTCCGAAGTTTTACAATTGTCCAAACTGGTGCGGGGATAAACAAAAGAAGCTCCCTGATCATTGTCAGGCTTGCCCGGTTCAGGTTGCAGATAAAGAATTTCGGGCGGAAACCATTCAACTTTTAGATAAACGCATCGGTGATGAATGGAAACAATATGATTTCGATTCCTTAGTCAATACGGTTTATCAAGTGAGCTCAATCGCCGAAAAAGACGATTCAGATTGGACGGTTCAAACTGCAAGGTTAGTTGGAATATTTCAGGGAGAGCAGGCTAAACGGCAAAGAACTGTTAATTTTAATAGTAATCAGGCGAGCAAAAATCAGCGAAAATAAAAAGGGAGTTTTGACGCTTCCTTTTTATTTTTATTAGAATCCAGCTTTTGAATGTTTCACCCGTTGACACGAAATGCTCAGAAACGGCTCAAATCAATGAGGTATTATGCAAAATCCTCTGCCACAATTTATGTTGGTTGATTTAAATTAAGTTTGAGTTTGGAGTAAATGCTGATTTTTGGCGAGAAGTCGTTTAAAATCAATTATTTCGCCGATGAAACAATATTGACTAATTAAAACTTTAAATGAGAAAATAAAAAGCGTCCTGTTTATCGAGAACAAGACGCTTAACTAATTCTGTTGCACAAGACGCAAACAGGAAGGTCAACCTTTTATAAGGTTACTTGATATTTGCTTCCTGTGTCAACTTCATTTTTGACCGCCCGTTAGGGCAAGGTAGTAAATATATGGCAAACAACGACCATAAAATCAATTTAGAAGATAACAGTAAGTATCGTGTTGCTTACGATTTAATGAAACAGATTGCGTATGTTGAAGATAATACGCACAAAGACCGTGAATATTTTTTACGGCTGTATCGTCAATCATATGACTCAGTTAATGGATTTAGAGATATTGACGAAGTAGTTACAGGTAATAAGAAAGCTGAATCATATAATTTGGGTTTTCGCTAATTCCTATTGAGTAGTTTTTGGACTGATGCCTAGCTTTTTGGTTAGGCATCTTTTTTTGGAATTGAGTTTTGCCCAAAAACTGCTTAAACTGCTTAAAAAGTTTGCCTATAAAGTGGGTTTATAGGCAAAGCCTCAAATGGTCAAAATCATCAGCAAAATCCTCTGACTGGGCTTTTTTATTCTGACAGTTTGTTTTCTCTAAAACAGTCATTGCTAAAGTTTTAATGCCTACCTAATTCTACTTTGTTAGACCAATCTTTGCCTTCGGACAATATCTAAGTGTCTTATTTGATTGCGTTTATAGATAGTTTTAAGAAGAACCTCGTAATCATCTAATTTGTTTTTCAATATTTTTGACATCAACAATTTCACATCTCCGCACGACATTATCGGCAAGGCTTCCGTGTTTTCTAATTGCGTTTCTAAGATGAAATGCAACGCCATCATCGTCAACGCGATATGATGATGCCACGCCACCCAACTTCTCACCTGATATTGATGTAGTCCCAATTGCTCTTTGATTTCTTGAAATCCACGCTCTATCCAATATCTTTGTGTCTGTCTAAACAACCCTTTCTCAACACTTAACTCTCCTTCTGCCTCCCAACACAAACTGAACTTTTCCTCCTCTTCTGCTTCTCGCCGACTCATTAACAACTCCGCTTCTTCCACTTCCGCCAGTCCTGCTTTCCAAATCCAAACCTTTTTCAAGACCGCTTCTTTCGACAATTTTCCTTTCGTTCCTTCTCGATATTCGATTCGTCTCCACTCCTGAGCAGGTATCGTTTTTATCAACTCTTTCAAACTTATCGCCTTTTCTGCACTCACTAATCTCGTCGGTTGCCGTCCTTTATTTCCTGTCTTCGCTGGCAGATACGGTTTCGGGTCGGTCAGATACACTTTCATTTCCGAAGTCACATCCATCACATAACTTCTTCCACTCAATCGTAACTTCTCCCGCAATTCCCGACTGTTTCCATATATTGCATCTCCCCCTACCCACTCATATTCGACCTCTTTCGGTAATTCTTCGATGATTTTCCACCCAATCTCCGGTTTGGTCAGATATTTTTGCTCTTCCGGCGGCACTTTTGCTCCCTCACATCGTTTTTTGTCCGAAGTCCAGCTCTCAGGCAAATACAGTCTCCCGCCCACTAAACTGACCCGCTTCTCTCGACACAATCCAACATAAACCCCATTCTGAGCGTTGCACGTTTTCCCTACATTCCCAATATATTGATGCCCCACTCCCACGCTTTTGCATCCCGCTTTTTCGTTCCCACTTTCGTCTATAATCAGCCCTCTTTCACCTTTCAAAGGTGCTAAACTTCGCGCAGTTTGTCGCCCAACTTCTTTTATCACCTCTTGAGCCGACCACCCGGACTCGCTGATAAAATGTTGTAATTGCTGATAGTTACTCTCTGGAATTCGCTCCTGCATGCGTTCTATGTTGCTCTTACATTCGTGAAATAAGCCTGGGTGCAATTCCCATGTGTC
>JANOEF010000726.1:0-9676 GCA_031413075.1 Acidobacteriota bacterium
ACCAAAACTCGACCATTGATTGCCCGAGGTGATTTGGCGAAAAATTTTCATTGCTTCATCCTTTTGGCCGTTATACAAAAACCAGTTGCCGAGACCATAGCCGAGCGAGGCATTGCTCAAGTTATCGGCATCTTGCATCAATAAATCTTTGGGTTTGAGTTTTCCCTGATAGAGTTTGATGAGTTTGTAGTAATCATCATTTTCGATAATGGCCAAATTATCTTTAACCTGTAAAATTATTTTGTTCGCCTCTTTCAAATTGCCTAAACGCCGTAAAGTCATATAAAGCCAATGAATGGCAGCGACTGCCAGATCGTTATTTTTTGAGACTTTGAGACAGTCCCGGTATGCTTTCAAGGCTTTTTTGAAATTACCCTTAAGGTAATGGGCTAAACCGAGATGATAAAAAATGTTCGATTGCAGCGTTGAAGTTGGAATATTCCGGGCATTCGGTAAGCCGTCCGGTTCGATTTCGTCCGCCTTGCCTTTGATGAGTTTGGCTGCCTTCTCAAAATCTTTAATCGCCTCATTAAAACAGCGAATGGTAACGAAACGATGTCCGCGATGACGAAAGAGACGTGCATCGGTTGGAAATCTGACGATGCCGTCGGTGAAGATTTTGATGGATTCCTGGTAATTTCCAAGATATGCGACCCGCCGCCCAAGCCAGATTATTGAATCAGCATTCGGAGCTTTTTCATAATCGGATTTAGCCTCTGCGAGTTTTGTTTGATAAATCTTTTGAGCATTTTCCGAAATAACAGGCGGAATAATTTTGGCCGTTTCCAAACAGGTTTGAGCCATCAACCCAGATTGAAAGATCAAAACAAAACAAATGGCAATCGTTAATTTTGGCATATTATTCAAACGCTTGTCGGCGAATCGGCGTGTGGAATAAAACAGTTTCGACAGCGGGCTTCGTATTTATCGCTGGCCCCGACCTCAACCCGAGCCGTTGAGTCCGAAGTCCTTTGCGAATAACTGGCCATCTCGCCGCATTTGACGCAAATGGCATGAGTTTTGGTGATAAACTCCGCAATGGCCAGCAGTTGCGGCATTGGCTCAAATGGTTTTCCGGTGTAATCCTGGTCTAAGCCGGCGATGATCACGCGAATTCCCTGATTGGCCAATTCATTGGCCACCCGAACTAAACCTTCATCCATAAACTGTCCTTCGTCAATCCCGATGACTTCGGTTCCTTCTTCAATCGCGGTCAGTAATTCTTCGGCATTTGCAACCGCGATCGAATCGTGACGCATATCCGAATGCGAAACAATTTCGACGACCGAGTAGCGGTCATCAATTTTAGGCTTAAAAACCTGAACTTTCTGCCGGGCAATGCGGGCGCGACGCAAACGACGAATTAATTCTTCGGACTTACCCGAAAACATCGAACCGACAATAACTTCTATCCAACCTGCTCCGTTATGACGGTGCTTGAGGCGTTCTTCACTTGAGTTAAAAGCTAATTCTTCAATCATAAGTGAATCATTATAATGAAAAATCGGAAAAGTGAAAAAGTGATGTTTTCAATTTATTATTTTTTGTCTCAGTTGACACACTAAATTTGACAATAAAAGTCAATAAAAAAAAAGCGAGCGGCATTTGCACCGCTCTTGGCAGGACTAAATTAGACGGGGGTAGTTAGACAGGATTATCGCAAGTCAGTGACCTGCGATATGGTTGGTGGATAGTAAAAACGTTTGGTGGTCTTCATTTGCTCGGCATCGAACTTTTGTCGTGCGCCGCAATTCAAACAAGCCCGATACGATTCTTTTTCATTAGTAAAAGGGCGACTTAATCTTTCGTGCCAGCATCCGAAAATCGAGGCAACAATTCCGATTTTTTCTCCAAATGAACGGTCTGTTCTATTAATAACTTGCTTGGCAATGTAATTTTGATCCAAAACTGCTTCCATAATATTTCTCCGATTTGATTGCCCTTCCGTTTTTAGAACGGAGACGAAAAAAGAAATTGCGGACGATTTCAAAAAATCTTTTCAAAAAAGTCTTATCCATCACTTTCTCTTATTCCTTAAGTTCGATAAAATCTTCCCAAAAGATTCAGAAGTTAAAGGAAAAAATGAAAAATCTACTTGTATATGTTTTTTTGGTCTGTTTTGTGACAACCTTTTCGCAAAAAATATTGGCCTGGGACGATACCGGACACAAAATTACCGCTTATATCGCCTGGGAACAGATGACTCCGCAGGCACGTGAAATGGCGATCAAACTTTTTTTGAATGCCCCGGAAGAATCTCAAATAATTGCTTTGCATCCGACTCCGCCCGATTTGGAAATTAGCACTTATCCGATTGGAACCCGTTCTAAAGCGGCGAAACAGCGCGAGTTTTTTATGATTATGGCCTATTGGGCAGACATTGTGCGCGAGCGAAAATATCCGAATCGTTATAAGTTTCACCACTCGACCTGGCATTACCTCAACACATTTTGGCGCGAAGTGAACTCAAAGGTCGAAATCGTAACCGAACTGAAAGGCGATCAGGAAAATATAGTAGAAAGACTTTTTCATTTTGATCAGGTTTTGCGAGATTCAACTGTAAAAGATGCAGACAAAGCGATTGCCTTGGGGTGGGTGCTTCATCTGGTCGGCGACGTTCATCAACCTCTTCACGCTTCAGGTCGAATTACTGAATCGGAACCGACCGGCGACCAGGGAGCTAATTTATTTTCTCTCTCACCAAAAGATACGCCGCGCAACCAGCAACAAAACTTGCATTGGTATTGGGATTCAATTGTGGCGAGAAGTGTCGCCCGCAAAAATGATGCGAGCGATACTGAATATCTCTTGCCAATTGCTAAAACCATCACTAAAAAATATCCGTTTAAGTTGATGCAAAGCCGTTTAGCCATCGGAAAATTCGACCGATGGCAACAGGAAAGTTTTCAGATCGCATCAACCGGGCTTTACCCTCAAACCTTAAAGCGTGGCGAGCTGCCGTCAGCGGCTTATCAAAAAATGTCATTCAAAATTGCAGAAGAACAACTGGCCATCGCCGGCTATCGAATGGGCGAAATGCTTAACCGGATCTTCGGAGGAACCCAGTCTGCGTCCAACGCCCAGAATTGTTTGATTATCAGCAAAGTCCGTTATCCGATCACGCAAACTAATCCTTCGGAAACTCAAACAGTAGAAATCGGACTGCTCAATCTCTGTCCGCCAAATCCGGGAATGATGGCGCGGCCGTTATATCAGACAATGGTTGACGGAAAGGTCATCAGTCGTGAATACGAGGTGGTCAGAATTTTTAAAACCGAGTCGGAAGCCCGCGAATACGCCGCGAACAACGGAATCAAGGATGTGAGTTTTTAATGAATAATTTAACCGAGTATTTTCAAATCAAACACCCCGAAATCATTGAGAAAATCCGTCAAATAGTTGAGATCGAATCACCGTCGTATGACACGCAAGGCAGCCGCAAGGTTACCGATTGGATAATCGAAAATTATCCTGATCTTAACGCCGAGCGAATTTTTGCCGAAGGATATGGAGAGCATCTTATAATTCGTGCCTTTCACCCGTCACCAATCACCGGTCACCAGTCACCGATTTTTATGCTCGGTCATACCGATACGGTGCATCCGCGCGGGGCAAACCGAAAAAACCCGACTCGGATTGAGGACGACAAATTTTACGGATGTGGAATTTTCGATATGAAAGCCAATGTGGTGGTGATGTTAGAAGTCCTTAAAGCACTGTCGGAGTTAAACTTACAACCATCCCGACCAATCACTCTGCTTTTGAGTTGTGATGAAGAAGTCGGAAGTGAGACCGGACGCGAACTAGTTGAAAGAGAAGCCAAACTGGCAGAATTTTGCCTGGTTTTTGAGCCTTCGGCCAATGGAAAATGTAAGACCGGACGCAAAGGAACGGGTTGGTATGAACTAAAAGCGCACGGAATTCCGGCCCATGCCGGACTCGAACCTGAAAAGGGAGCCTCGGCAATTTTGGAAATTTCCCGACAGATTGATAAAATTCATACCCTTAACGCTCTCGAAAAAGGCACCACCGTTAATGTTTGCACGATTAAGGGCGGAACAACCTCAAATGTCATCCCTGAACATGCCTCGGCTGAGATTGATGTCCGCTTTACTTCGATGGGTGAAGCCGAGCGAATTCAAAATGAAATTAGAGGTTTGCAAAGTTATGATGCAAGAGTTTCGCTTGAACTGCTGGGCGACATTAACCGTCCGCCCATGGAGCGCACCGAACAAGTGATTGAACTTTTTCAAAAAGCCCAAATCATCGCCGCTTCGATCAATTACGATTTACAGGAAACTCAGGTCGGAGGCGCATCTGACGGAAATTTCGTTGGTGCGCTGGGCGTTCCGGTGCTTGACGGATTAGGCATCACCGGCAACGGAGCGCATACAAACAATGAATATATTTTGATTTCTGATATCGCTAAACGTGCAGAACTGTTGACTAAACTGATTTTAGAACTCTAATTCGTATGAAAATCGCAACCTGGAATGTAAACTCAATCGCTATTCGTCTGGAAGCTGTTCTGCAATGGCTGGACGCGACCAAAACCGATGTTCTGTGTCTGCAGGAAATTAAGTGCGTGGACGAAAAATTTCCTCAAGCGGCGTTTTCCGAAGCCGGTTATAACTCGGTTTTTATGGGACAAAAAAGCTACAATGGGGTGGCGATTCTCTCAAACCGTAAACTTGAAAATCCAATCTACAATTTTCCTGATGACACGGGCGACGCCCCCAAACGCCTGATTGCCGCAACCATTGAAGGAGTTCACATCGTCAACACCTATATTCCAAACGGCACTGAACTTTGGACGGACAAATTCACTTTCAAACTCGACTGGTTACAACGTCTGAGACGATATTTTGACGAAAACTGTCCAAAAGATTCGGACGCCCTTTTATGCGGAGATTTTAACGTCGCGCCCGAAGAATTAGACGTCTGGAGCGTCAAGAACTGGGAAGGCAAACTACATTTTTCTAAACCGGAACGGGCCGCCATTCACCACGTCAAACAATGGGGTTTTACCGACGTTTATCGTCAGATCAATCCTGATTTACAAGAGTTTTCGTGGTGGAACTACCGCGAAGGAGCGTTCCCGAAAAATCAAGGCTTGCGGATTGACCATATCTGGACAAGTAAATCCCTGGCCGAAAAATGCGCTGGTTGTTGGATTGACAAAGAGCCGAGAAGTTGGGAGCGGCCGAGTGATCATACGCCGGTCGTTGCCGAGTTCGGCATTTAGAACTTTATGAAGAATCCGCCATCCGCCATCCGAATTCCGCAATCGCTTTGGTTGATTCGTCACGGAGAGAGCATCGGCAATGTCGCGCGACAAAAAGCGGAAAAATCATCTGCTAAAATTATAGAAACCCCGTGTCGCGAGCCGGATGTCGAACTTTCGGAAACCGGGGTCGGGCAGTGCCAAAAATTAGGTCAATGGTTTAGTTTGCAACCCGAAAAGCCAACTATCACCTATTCTTCGCCTTATTTACGGGCGCAAATTACAACCCAAATTTTGCTCAATCAGGCCGGATTTAATCTGGCTGTCAAAATTGATGAACGCTTGCGAGAGCGTGAATTCGGCGTCTTTGACCGCCTGACCAAAGATGGCGCCATCGAAAAATTCCCCGAACTTTGTGATTTGCGCGAGCGTTGGGGCAAATTTTACTTTCGACCGCCGGGCGGCGAAAGCTGGGCGGATGTCATTGTTCGTCTTCGTTCATTTATCGAAACCGATTTATCAAAATTAGTCGACCAAAATGTTTTGATCGTCACCCACGAAGTTGTAATCCGTTGTTTCCGCTATATTTTAGAGAATATGAATGAAACTGAAATTATGAATATTGACCGCACCTCCGACGTTCACAATGGCGCGATTACGAGTTATGAAATTAATCTAAAGGAAAACAAATTTGCCTTGAAACTGGACAATTATTTGCCTTAAAGATTCGAGCTAAAGTTTTGAGAAAATCGAAAACAAGCGTAGAATATTTATCAAATTCGGAGTTTTTACAGACATGTCACAAAGCAATCTTGAAGTTTCAAATCCCCAAAATACGTCGTTTGTTCCGCCAAAACCGACTTACGAGGAGTTTTTGCGCGAATATGATGGTCAATATGCTGAATATGTTGACGGCCAAGTGATTAAAAATATGTCCGTAACAGATAGACACGATGACCTCACCAACTTTTTGAAAGCCCTCTTAGTTTTTTTTGTCCAAGCGAACAACCTCGGCAAAATACATGGCGAACCTTATCAAATGAAAATGACTTTTGGCGACAAAATAAAAGGACGTGAGCCTGATATTTTCTTTATCAAGACGGAAAATCTTCATCGTATCAAAGAAAAGTTCTTTGATGGGGCGGCAGATTTGGTGATCGAGATTATTTCACCTGAAAGCATTATCCGCGACACAGAAGATAAATTTGAGGAATACGAAGCGGCCGGAGTGAAGGAATATTGGATTATTAACCCGAATCGGCGAACAGCAAATTTTTACGGTTACGACGACCAAGGCAAATATAAAATGCTTCCGATTTCAGCCGATGGAAGATTTGAAAGCCGAATTATCAAAGAACTTTGGATAAAAGTTGATTGGCTTTGGCAGAAAGAATTGCCGAATTTGATTGACGTTCTGAGGGATTGGAAATTAGTGTAGATTTCAGATTCCAAATTGTAAAACGAATGACTTTAACCAACGGAAATTACGAACAACTTGTCGAACAAATTACGGATTTAGTTCTTTCGCGTTTGGACAGTAATTATTGTCCGAGTTTTTGCAGTGCTGATGTTCAGCGAATAGTGGACGCCGGAGCGGAACGAATCGGCATTGTCCTGGGCGAAACGGCGACCGCGCACGATTGGGCCAGTTTGATTGACCACACGCTGCTAAAACCCGAAGCCGCCGAGTCCGACATCAAAAAACTCTGTGATGAAGCCGCCCAATTCGGTTTTGCGTCCGTTTGTGTCAATCCGGTCTGGGTCAAAAGAGCGGCCGATTTTTTGCGTGGAACAAATGTTCCCGTTTGCACCGTAATCGGCTTTCCGCTCGGCGCAACGCTGTCTGACGTCAAGGCTTACGAAGCCCGCCGGGTGATTTTTGATGGCGCCAAAGAAGTTGATATGGTGATCAATGTCGGAGCGTTGAAATCGGGCGATGATTGCACGGTCGAAGACGATATTCGAGCGGTCGCGGAGGCCGCCCACGAAAATGGTGTGCTTTTGAAAGTAATTATTGAAACTGCGCTCTTGACCGATGAAGAAAAAGTCCGGGCCTGTGTTGCTTCAAAAAACGCGGGTGCGGACTTTGTTAAAACCTCGACCGGATTTGCCAAAGGCGGGGCGACGGTCGAAGATGTCGCGTTAATGCGCCGGACGGTTGGGCATGCCCTCGGAGTAAAGGCCTCGGGCGGCGTCAAAGGGATTGACGATGCCCGGGCGATGTTTGAGGCCGGTGCCACCCGCATTGGAGCCTCGGTCGGGGTAAAAATCGCTCAGGAAGCCAGCGGCGTCAAATCAAGCGTGGTCGTTGGGAGTTATTGAATTGTAGTCGGGTCAACCAAAACAATGCCGGAAAATCGTTTAAAATCCGCAACATTGAAAGTCAACAAACGATTTATTTGGTGAACATTCATTGCCGCCACAATTCGGGTATCGTGAACTTGCTTTCCGAAAACCGAATGGGCTGTCACCAATTTTCTCCATTCAGGATAAATTGTAGGAATATCAGACAAAATTGTAAAGGTATTTTCCAAAACCGTAACCTCTGCATCGGTTTGGCTTGCTGTCCAACCAAAGCCATTTTTATCAGCCGGTCTGGTTGCCACATTCCAAAATTCAATCAGATTTTGCGGGAGCAAGCAAAGGTTTTCTCCGTTAGCAAAAAGGGTGGTGACTGCTTTGAGAGCAATTCCCTGCATCGGATGAGCAGGTTCAGCTAGGCGCAGAATGATGTTGGTATCGGCGAGATAATCCATTTTTAACTAATCAATTTTCGTAAATGGCTTCACGGCTGTCATCAAGAATCACCGGAGTTTCTAAAGAATGATTTTTTGCCCACTGCTCAATCGCTTTTGCTTTTTGCACTCCGTTCAGCCTTTGTTTCACTATTTGACGAGTAGATTTTTGGAGCAAAAAATCAATAAAATCCAAAACTTCCTCTTGCGCCGTCATCGGCAATTTGTTCAATTTGTCAGTTACTTGTTCAGTTAAAATCATAACGAAAAGATTATATCATTTGGTTAATCAGTTTGGGCCGTTAATTTGTCGCCGGCTACGTCAATCTTGATCTTTGCTCCCGAATTGCTGCCGAAATTTTCAAAGGCGGCCGATTCGACGGCGCCGATAACTTCGGTTTGCAATCCGCGCGCACCGGTTCCGCGTTTATCGCAGCGTTTGACGATAAACTCAATCGCTTTATTAGTTACGTTGAGTTTTAGGCCTTCGTTGGCAAATTCATTTTGAAACTGCGGGAGGATATTATCAATCAAAATCTGCCGCAGAACCTCGTGCGGAAGTTTAGGAAAACTGACGATGCGCGAGAACCTTCCAATTAGTTCGGGCAAAAAGCCGAATCGCTGAAAAGACTGCGCTTCCTGCTCGGTCAAAATCTCGGCATCGGTCTGATTATTCGGCTGAAACCCGATATTTGAGCGATTTTCTTTTAAGATTTCCTCAAACCCTGAAAACGCCCCACAAACCACGAACGGAATATCCCGGGTTGAAATTTCGGCTCGATAGCCAAACTCGGAAAACCCGTAATCCATCGGAACGGTAACGGTCGTGCCCTGCAGCATCGCCAGCAGTTCACGCTGAACGCCGTAACCCGAAACATCTTTGGTGGTGCCCTGTCCGGCAAAGCGCGCACTGCTTCCCGACGAGGCGAGTTTATCAAATTCATCTAAACAAATGACTCCGCATTCGGCTAAATATGGATTACTTTCGGCGTGCAGAACCAAACGGGTGAGAATCGTATTGACACTGTCGCCAACGTAACCGCTTTCGGTAAAACTCGTAATATCAACGATGACGGTTGGTATCTTGAAAATATGTTGAAAAAGGAGTTCGACCATATAGGTTTTTCCGCAACCCGTCGGACCGATCATCAGGACGTTCTGTTTGATCGGCAAGGTTTTGCGGTCAACTCCTTCGACATGAATATTTTTGAGTCTTCGGACATGCCGATAAGCCATTAACGAAAGCGACCGGCGTTGCTCGTCCTGTCCTTTGTATCCCAACTTTTCGAGCTCGGCAAAAATCTCAAGCGGTGCCAGAATCGGCAACTCAGCCACGAAACTTTTTACTTTTTCCTTCTCAGACGGAGATTCGTCAAAAGGGAGTTCTTCGTTGAAATCCTCAAAATTGAAGGGGTTATCGTCAATATCGTCCTCATCAAACTTTTTGTCCATCTAAATTATTTCCTATTTCAAAATCAGTTCTAAATGTCTCAAAATTGCCTCTTTTGACTGCGCTCCGACCAACCGATCCGCCACTTTTCCATCCTTAAAAATAATCAACGTCGGAATACTCTGAACCCGAAAACGTGCCGATATTTCAGGATTTTTATCCACATCAAGTTTACCGATTTTTACTTTTCCCGCTAATTCTCTGGCAAGCTCATCAATTATCGGCGCAATCATTTTACACGGCGCGCACCAGGTCGCCCAAAAATCA
>JANOEF010000727.1:0-16413 GCA_031413075.1 Acidobacteriota bacterium
GGGCTTCCTCGTTCCGAAGAGCGAGAATCGCCCGATCCTCGCGTGCACCTTCGTGTCGAGCAAGTGGGACCATCGCGCGCCGTCAGGGCAGGCGCTCATGCGCGTCTTCATCGGCGGCGCTGGTGCCGAGCATTATCTGACCCGCGACGACGACGCGCTCGTGCGCCTCGCGCGCGAGCAGGTCTACGACCTCATCGGCTTCGGCGGTGTAAATTCCTAAAACGACATCCGGGAACACCACCCGCGCACAAGCCGCGACCGCTCGCCAACGGAACATCACCATTGGTTGACGTTTGTAATTATCCTTTTGAGTCAAACCGAGTTTGTTTGCTTCCTCAAAACCGAAGATTTCCGTGTGAGAAGTTTTATAGCGCCGTTTCATCGTGCAGCTGACTGCTTGATTGTTTCGGGTTTCGACGATTTCAATATTTTCGAGTTGCCCGGAAGCATTAATTAACCCCAACATTAATTGCGGCGAAACGGTTGGTTTGCCTTGGATAACATCGATCGTTCTCAGTGCGGTCATGGCCGGAATTCCTAATTCCCTGCCAGTTAGAATAATTGCCATTGCTTTTTCAGGTGTGTCAATCGCTTTGGGCAAAAACCCACTTTTCAAAAGCATCTGCGACTGTTCGCGCATAATTTGCCAATCCGAATTACTAATCGGCGACGAATTTGTTAGTTGTAAAGTTTGAGTCATTGTGCTAAATTCTCTCCATTGTTCTATTTAAGTTAATCAGGTCAGTTGACGGTCTCGGAAACCTCGCTGACCTTTTCTTTTTCTTCCCGCTGAGCGGTTTTCGGTCTGCCCGCGAATTCCTTGAAGGCTTCCTCAAAATCGGTGGTTTTGCTAAAGGCGTGCCGCACGGCAACTTCTGCCAGCTCGTAAGATTGCCAATCACCATCGGCATCCGAACAAGCCGCGATAATGTCGCAAAACCTTTTGGCTTCAATGTTCGCCCGTTCCGGCGTAATTATTTCATCAACCCAATTTTTAATATCGGTTGCGGTTGGTAATGGTCTGATCATCGCGGTTTACTCCTTTCTCAAAATTCTCAATTGAAAAGTTGAAACAAAGTCTGTCTCAAAAAACTAAATCTGGAGATAGTTCCTTGTGTAATTTTTACGACCTCATCCGATATTGCTGGATGAGGAAGGTCTCAACTTTTCAAATCAGAATTGCTGATAACAAATCCGCACTTTTGGATTGAAAGGAATAGCTATCAATTGTTAAAACATTCGTAACTAAAAATTTTGCAATTCTTAATTTAGGTTGGCTTTCTGCAGGAAAGCACGAATTTGTTATCAGCAAGTTGTCAAAAATTTTATAAATCTGATTCGGTGACGATTCCGACCACTTTTGAATGCCCCATAATTTCAACTAAGGCAAAGACTTTTAATTCTTGTTTTTCTACTCCCATTTTTTCTCCTGACAAATAATTTCTAACTTGGTGACGGCTTGAATTTGCTCCAAATTCTCACGATTGAAACCCGCTGTTGCTTCGTGTGCCGCCATAAACTTTTTCCTTACTCGGTGACAAATTCAAGCAAATAGTCTGTTCCGATCCGGTCAAATTGTTTGGTGAATTTACCTAATTTTTCCAAATCTCTGACCTCAATTTCGTTGCTTCCGTTCTCACATTTAATTTTAATTATTGCTTTCATCCAACCTCCTCGCTGGTCAAAACTCCGTAAGCTCCTTCCTCAACTTTATTCCGGACTCTTTCAACCAGATGCTTACCATCCGTCACCGCGTTCAGTGCGTCCCGATGACCTATTTCATAGCCGTTGTCAAAGCCTTTTCGATATGCGAGTTTGTAAGTAAAAGTCCACGTCACAAACCCGCTCGTCAAGGTAATTCCAATCGCAAAAAAAACTGAGAATTCCATAAATTACTCTCCTAAAATTTGAGCCAACAAAACATCTTTGTCGCTCTTTTTTTGATAAACCATTAAATTTTCTCCGTCTTCGGCAATAACGACTTTTTGCCAGTAACGATGGGCAAGAATCTCGCCAAAACATTTATCAAACTCAGCTTCACTAAGTTGGGATTGATCCAGTAGGTAAATCGCTAAACTTCGGTAATCGGACCAATATAATTCCTCAAAATCGGGTGGGGTAAAGTCTCGGCGCAACTCGGCAATTTCATCTGCTTTTGCTTGGTCAATTTCGCGCTCAAGTTCTTCCATTTCTGCCAGTTCTGCCGCAGTCCAGTCGCCTTTTAATTGACGATGTTGCTCCATTAACTCTTTGGCTAATTCGGCTTTTGAGCCGTAATAGGCTTTGACCAAAGTAAAGCAATCGAAAATTATTAGGGATAATGGATAAAGTGTCGGGTTGTTGACCTTTTCCTTGACCCGGTCAATCCATCGCCAACAATTTGCAAGTTCTGTGCTATTGACTTCCCTCATCTCAGCCAGTCCCCCAAATAACGCGCCCCACGTCCAACGATCTGCCCCACCACAATCAATTTGGAAATCAACTTTGCTATTAACATTTGCTTTCCTCACGTCCAAAAGTTTCAAACTCTGCCTCAAAAATGAAGACAAACCAAAAAACCAAGATAATCGTCCACAGCGTTCTCATGCCGAAACCTCCAACTCCTTTTGATAAACCTTTGCTAATTGATAATTTGCGAATTTTTCGAGGTCAAAAATCTCGCCGAAACCTACACCTTCGGCGTGGTCAAAAGCCGCGACTAAAAAGTGATGGCAATTCCCTGTTTTGGTGAATCTCATACAATTACAAACTCTTTCCCGGACTGAAAACATCCGGTGAAGCAATGATTTAACAAATTGGATTCTGACGGTGTAGGCGTGATTTGAGCCCAGTTTCGAGACTTCAAAATAATAGAAGCCGGTGACGGAATCGAGAAAACGGAAGCGCACCGAGTATTTAGCTTTGAGCAGTGCCAAGACTCTCAAACCTTCCAGCGTGGTTCGGGCATCGCTGATTTTTTGCTCAAGGTTATCCATTTTCCACCTCGCTTTGGATAAAACCCTTGAGACAACCCTCGAGCTGGAGAACGCAACTTTTCATCGTCAGAGTTTTGGCTAAAAGTTCGGTGGCATTGTTTAAATTCTCACAACCGCGAATGGTTAAATTGATAAACTTGGCGTGTGATTCAACTACCCGCGCAATCGCCGCGCACATATTTTTATCTTCAAAGGCTTCGGTCAGCCCGCGCATCCGGTCGAGTTCATCCACGAATTTGACAAAATGTTCGGACATTTCCCGTGCCATTTCCGGATCGGTGACGTGAGTTATTTCGATTAGTTTTTCGGTCCGGTCGAGCGGATTGCCTTTGCCGGTTCCGGTTGGATTAATGTCCGAGCTTTTAGGTCTGGCCCACGCCGTGACAGTCTCGACATGGACTCCAAACGGTTGTGGTAGTTTAGTTTTGAGTGACGAATTTCGGGCGAAGGCTTCGGCTAAAAGCTCGTGTGTTTCTTTCAACATAGGGGTTGGCACAATTCCTTTGAAATTAGTCCTAGGTTTGTTTAGATTTTCTTTGATAATGTTAGTCATATTGTTAATGATCTTTGAAAATCTACCCGTTGATTTGTTCGTTGATTTCGTCTAAAGTTAGAGCGATTTCGGTTGATTGTTTGGCAACATCGTTCAGGATTTCCCGCACCAGCGGATTTTCTTCAAGTTCCAGATTTGCCAAAAGTTCAGAATTGCTCAGTTCGGACAATCCCGCTAAAATTTCGTTTTGTTCATCGCGGACTTGTTTCAAAATGTCCGAAACGCTATTATTTTTGTCAGCCATTTCACTCTCCAATAGTGGTTTGGTCAGGCTTTTGTCGGGTTTGTGGTGAACTCGCAAAAGCCGTTTTGATTTCAATTCGAGGTCTATGCCACCGCTTGCATTGTTTGAACTTCCCTTTTTGCCGGAGCCGTAAAAGCTGCCCAATAAACCGCTTGCGGAGTCCAAACTTTCGCCCCTTTTTTCATTTCTTCGACAGCGCAGAACCAATCAACGTCTTTGCTGTTTGTTTCAGCAAAATAAGCACTTCTTTTTTCGCTCAAACGAACGTTGCTGATAATTCCCTTCAGAAAAATTGCGGTGTTAATTTCTAAACCCGCTTTGGCTAATTTGACTGTTTCGGTTTTACCTGTTGCTAAATTCATTTTGTAAAAAGTCCAAACTCCGTAAACTCTTTCGTAAAAAGCCTGGGACCGTTGGTTATACTCCGCTCTGCTGAAATCTCGTTGATGCCTTAAGTCGCTCATTTTTTATTCTCCAAAGTGTTTATTTTTTATTCACTTTTGGAATCTTAACATTTAATGTTAAGTTGTGTCAAGAAAAATTACATCAAATGTTAAGCTACTTGCAAAAAATTTTTATTAGTTTTCAAAAGGTCTTTGATATTGGCTCCAGCTAAGTCACAAATATCACAAAGCAGTCGATAAGACGCGCTTTTGCCGTTTTCAGCCCGTGATAATTGGACACTGGTGATTCCGAGTTTTTCAGCCACTTCTTCCTGTGTTCCAATTGTTTTTCGGATTGTCGCAAGTTTTTCGTGGTCGTAATGTTGTTTATCCATAAATTAAAATTACATCAACTTAACATTTGATGTCAAGATTAAAATAATTGTAATGCTAACAACTAATCTATTAACATTCCGTGTTATGCCGAAAGCTAAAACCAGCTTAGAAATCCGTAAGGATTTCGGGCGTTGGTTGCAAAATGAGCGTGAAATTCGCGGAATTAGCCAAAAATATGTGGCGAAAGAAATAAGGATGAGTGTTACCCAATTGTCGAGAATTGAGAACGGAGAAAGCGGAACAAAAAGAGATACTGTAATTTTGTTGGCGCAGACTATTGGAGCCGATGAAGAGGAAGCACTCAGACAATTCAGACCGGAACATCAATTTAAATTTAATTCCGACTTATTAGATTCAGTTCGCCTTGAGTTGGCTGGTTCTGACGGGTGGAGCAATAAACAAAAAGATGATTTTTTGCAGATGCTAAAAATATTGGTAGCAGGAATTAAAGCAGACCCAGCCAACAACTTGGCTGGGTCGCAGAATTTAATTTTTGAAAACGAAATAATTCCCAAAGACTTCGATCCGAAAGGAATCTCTCAAGAGGAATTTTTCAAGCAGGCAAAACTAATTCAGGCTGATGATGAGGGAACGGTTGACATAGACAAAGATAAGAAAAAGAAAGCGGGGTAAATATGTTTTACCAAAATCACACTCAATTAATCGAAGTTCCAGATTACGGTCAGATCGGAGCCGGAAACGTGGTTAATTTTTTGCCGAAACAAAAAAAGCGATGGATTGCCACACCACCGACTTTGAATCCGTTTGAAAAATTTGTCACATATACTGTTTCGGGGAATAGTTTGTGTGAACGCGGTATCAAAGACGGCGATGTTTTTATTTGCCGGACAAAATTTGAATTATCAGAAATAAATAAATCAAGCGTCTGCGTGCTTTTGATTCACAATTCGGAACTGACCGTTAAAATGGTCAGTTTTAACGATGATGAAACAGTAACGGTGCGAGCTGCCCATCCTGATTTCCCTGATTGGGTTTATCTCAAAGACGAGATTGAGATAAAAGCCTTGGTCTGCGAACTGCAAAGAAAGATTTGAACATAAAAAAAGAGACTCCCGTGTGAGAATCTCGCTTTTTGGAACAGTATTTGCTATTGGTTTATTTACCAAAAACCAGGGTTAAAATGGTTTGGATGATTGAAGGCGGCGGCGGTGACGCTACGTTACCAATTGGCGTATCACCGGCACGATTGCCGATCGGAGTATCACCCTCAGCTAAAGCCACAGTCGCTAAGGACAGGCACAATAGTGCTGTCAGACAAAGTTTTTTTATTTTCATTGTAGTAAGTCTCCATTAGGTTGTTAAGAAAGTTTGGACGCCTTCTTAGATTTGATAGGGATTTGCTAAGGGTGTAAAAGTGTAACAGCACTATACACCCGCACTTTTTTAGTTTAGCAAAAATTTTTACTTAAAGTCAGTAAAAAATTTTACCGATTCTTATATGAAAATTGTTTCATCCCCCAACTCGATTGAAACAGATTTCGATCCCCTCATCGAAACACTGAAAAATGCCTCTTTAACCAGAGATTATGCTGTTCTCAAACAATATCTCGCGCCATATTTGGAAGAAGATTTGAGTCCTTATTCCTTGATTGATCAAGCCTACTTAAATTATTTCCTAGGATATTTTTTGGTTCACTCGGGAAAAACTCAAAACTTGAAGAACCAAGAACAAGGCCGGGATTTTTTGACCAGAGCAGTTGATCAGTTTCGTCAATCAGCAATGGACGATGAAGCGATTGAAGCCCAAATTTCGCTTGGCTGGTCATATTACCAAACAGGAGAGGTTACAAATTACGAGTCTTTTTTGTTAGATGCGCTTTCACAATGTGATAGTAAATCTGATGCCTATGTCTCTGTCAATGTGAGCCTTCTAATCGTTTATTATAAAGAACAAAATTATGTTGAAGCATTAAATATCATTGAATCACTTCAACAACAGGTATCTGTTTGTCAAAACCTTCGGATTAAATGCCAATATTTTAATAACGCCGGTTTGATCTATCGTGATACTGGTGACATTCCAAAGGCTGTTGATAGTTTCGGACAATCAATTAACAACTCAAAAATATTAGGTAATAAACAATTTGAGGCTCAGAGTCTTAATTGTTTGGCGAATCTATATTTACAGATTCGTTGCTATGATCTGGCACTGCAACACGCCGAAACCGCTTTAGATATATTTAAGTTACAGAACCAAACGGGTTTTATTGCCAGCGTTCTGGACACCAAAGCCAATATTCTTTCTGCCAAGGGTGAATTTATCGAGGCTTATACGATTATCAACGCGGCTTTGACATATTTTCGTCGTAGTGAAAGTTACTTAGAATGGACAGAATGTCTTTGGAATAAAATCGAAATTCTTTATCAACTTAATAAAAAACTTGAGATCATTGAAACATTTAGCGAGCTTTCGGCAGTTTCAATGTTAAATCTAAGTCTTGAGAAGCAAAAGCTTTATCAAAAAAAATTTGCTGATTTAATAATAATTCCGTTCGGTGAAACGCTGGACGGAAAACTCGAAATTTGCAAAAGATCTATTATCGAACCCATCTTAGCGGAAGTCGGCGAAGTGGTCAAAACGGCTCGTCGACTTGGGCTCAAACATCATCAAAACCTGACTAACTATCTGGAGAAAAATTCTGACCTCAAGAAATATTTAGTCAAGCAAAATAAAGCGCGGGCGGATAAAAGCGAGATTACACTGATTCAAATTAAGAAATTTAATCAAAACGCCAACCTTCTTGATTCCAAATCGTTTGGCTATTTCAGATGCAGTCAAAGGCTTGCCAAACGATTTTTTAATCAAGACAATGAGTTGGTCCTGAAGATTTCGCAAAATTATCCTATTAGAAACGGCGACCTATATTTGCTCTCGAATGACTTCCCTTTTATCGTCGAAATTACATTCGAAGATGGTCAAGTTTACTTTGTGGATGAAGACGGAAATACTCTTTCCAAGACCGTTCGAGTAATTGGAAAGATTATTGGCTACGCACCAGCCAGCGAACTGGGGCAGGAAAGGATTGAATTTAGCAAAGTATCAATGGAGAGATTTTAATAATTTCAAGAAATAGAGGAGCCAAATGAACACTACCTGTCCACGCTGTAATTCGGATAACACCAGTTCATACCAAATGATTTATTCGGGCGGAACGGCAACCGGAAGTTTTAAAGCTCTATCCTACGGACTAAATTCAGGCGCGATCGGAACCGGCGGAAAAACAAAATCTCAAACTTTATTAGCCCAACAAACTACTCCGCCCCCCATACCAACGATTGAAGTCAGTCAAATTCTTTTCGCTGTATTGGCGGGAATTTTAGTTTTTATAGTTTTTTCAAGCGCAACTGGGGTTGGTTTGATCGGCTTAGGGTTAGGGGTTGCTATTGCGATCATAATCATTGGTTTGTTCATGCAAAGATTGCAACCGCAAACACTTGAATGGCAAAAACGGATTATGATTTGGCAGGAATCTTGGATGTGCCTTAAATGCGGCCATTCCTGGCACAACAAACCAAAGGTCAGGCAAATTGTTGAAAAACCAATCAGGGAACCACTTAAACGCCAACAAATCATTGTTCATCGAACAGATTCAACAAAAAGTGAAGAGTAGTTTTCTAACATCGAAAAGTAAGATATAGCGAGAAAGAAGAGGTAACTAATAAAACTAAAAGTAGTACAGAACAATTCGCCACTTATTATCCGAAAGAATCAATAGCACACAGCGCGTTTCGACGCCTTAGGCTATGAATCTATTAGTTTTGCGGTTTGCTCTCAGTCAAACCGCAAATAAAAAGCGGGCAGTTGAATGGTTTGTCTGCCCGCTTTTCTAAGAAATTAGGATTGGTAACCTTGCACTTTTGAACGGTTGGCAAAAACCGCTCCGGCTATTTTGATTGAGAATTTCTTCGATGCTAATAGCCTTTCGGCACGATGCCAATTCGCGTTAATTATTGACAGGTAGGATAGACTATACCTAACTTGGAAAACTAAAAATAAAAGGTGCTTCTTCCAACAACTATATTTTGAGTCAAATGTTGAGGTGTTTATGAATTATTTGAGAATTGTGGTCTTTATTTTGCTTTTTACGGTTTCCGCCCAAGCCCAATCCGCTACCGTTATTACCGAAAATGCCAATCTTCGTGGAACACCAAACCAATCGGGTAAAATTGTAACAACTCTTGGTATCGGAGCCGCCCTTGAAGTTATCAAACAATCAGGAAGTTGGTTTTTAGTTCAATCCGATGAATATGCCGGATGGATGCACGGCAATACCATTCGTTATGAAGCAAATGCAACTACTTTTTACGGTCCGCCTGTGACAAAAAAATCTAAACCCTTGACCAAACGAAGTGCAAGCTCACAATATTACATTCGAGGCCCCCGTGGCGGATGTTATTACCTTAACAGTAACGGAAATAAGACTTACGTTGATCGAAATCTTTGTAACTAATTTGAATTGGAATTTTCAACAGTTTTCTTTGAGGAGAATCAATTAAATGAAAAATAATCAAAATTATAGAAAAGTTATTCATATTTTAATAATTCTGTGTTGTCTTTTTGCTTTGGTCACAATGACTTGGGCTGATGACCGGCGAACAGATAAATCAACTCTCACTATCATGACTTTTAATGCCGAGTTTCTGTGGGACGGTGTAGCTCCTGAGGAAGGTAATTCCCAAGTTAAATTTGATTGGAAAGGCGACCAAAACAAAGCTGAAGCTCATATGCAAAAAATTGCCAACATCATCAAATTGTCTAACCCTGATATTGTCAATTTAGTGGAAGTGGAGAATCTCACAGCTCTCAATACTTTTAACAATAAATTTCTGTCTGGATTGGGTTACAAAGCCTATTTGGTTGATGGAAAAGATACTTTCACTGGTCAAGATGTAGCACTTTTGACGAAAATTGATCCGGAAGGAAATCAGACTAAATATGACGGCAGAGAGGGGCAAAGTGCAAATATTAAAAAATCAGTTTCCAAAAACTATGTTGCTCGAATCAAGGTAGGTAATCATAAATTAGCTTTTATTGGCTTGCATTTGTTAGCGATTCCAACCAGTGAAGACCGACGACTTGAAAGACAAGCTCAAGCAGATGCCATCAAACAAATGGCTCTCGAAGAAAAAGCAGCTGGTTATTCCCTTATCGTTTGGGGTGATTTCAATGATTACGATATTGAGGAAGTAAGTTTAGATCATTTAAACCATAAACCGATTTCGAGTGTTTTAGCGAACATTCGATTGCTTGATCGAAATACTGAGATAGATGATCTTGTGAATGTTGCAAGATTTGTTGAAAAATCGAAACGCTACACTGCCTGGTATGACGCGAATAGTAATAACCGAGTAGATTTGCCCGGCGATTTTTCCTCGATTGATCATATTTTACTCTCTCCCGAACTTGCCGGACGAATAGAAAAAGTTGAGATCCCTCAAAATCATAACCCGATGGAAGTCTCTGACCACTTCCCTATCGTGGTTAAATTGAGATTGTTTAGCGAATTGCCGTCCGAAAATCCGAGTGGGATTCAACCGCCCATTATTTCAAACCCAACAACATTAGTTACACCTCCTCCGTCGGTTCCCATTCCGGCAACTTCCTCCAGAACCTATATTCGAGGCCCCCGTGGCGGATGTTATTACTTGAATCGATCAGGTAATAAGGTTTATGTTGATAAAAGCCTTTGTAACTAAATAAAATTATGACTAACGATCGACTACCCTTAGACCGTATGCCAAATGTGGCTTCCCTGCCTTCTCAGGCCTCTGAGGAGCGTTTTACCGATGAAGAAATGGAAGTGATTAAGCGTGATTTTTCCAAACGCCTTTTGGAAGCCTTCAATGACATTCCCGCCGGTATTGCCCGAAAACTTAAAACAAATAATGCGACGGTGATGCCCTACGTTAAAGGTGAGCGGTTGCCCATTGCCGAAATGCTGATTGAAATTCATAACCAGACCGGTGTCAGTTTGAATTGGCTTTTGATGGGCAAGGGAAGGAAGTTTATTGATTATGAGCAGAATTTTAGTGATTCTGAAATTGCCGAGATTAGCGCGCTGGCTAAAGTTTCGGGACGGACGTTTCTGGAAGAGCTGCGGATGTTGGCATTAGCTGGGAAAGAAGCGGTTAAGAAATATCAAAGTTAGTTTTATCAATCTTCGACATGTTGAATGAACCGAATTATTTTCCCTTTCAGACAAATTTCTTTTACGCCTGTTTAACTATTACTTTTGTTGGAGGAATTTTTTCAGCTATCAGGTATCTTTCGGGATGCCTCTTTTTTGTTTGGTGCCATTATAGTGCCACTACTTTATTTTTGAAGCTTAAAATTAACTATTTGTGTTTTTTTAGTTGATAATAAAAATATAAGCCATTTCGTTTAATTTCATAACTTTGCCATGAAATTCCGTTTTGCCTCATAAGTGCTTAATCTTGTCTCAAAAGTATTAGACAATACCAAGTTCTTTGAAAAATGCCTTATGTCTTTCATTTGCACTTTTAAGGATATGATGAAAACTCATTACCTCAAAATACATGTTTACCTCACTTAGATATTTGAATAATGTTTGATTGGGAGTTTCTCGATACCCTTGCCACTTTATAAGGTGTTCTCTTAAAGATTTTGGGATTTCACAAACGATATATCCGAATTTTGGCGTATTATCGTTAATATCAATTATTTTTCCTTTGTAAGTTTTTGAATTACCTTCCATTATTTTTTGAAAATATTCTTTGACTTGTTTTTCAATATCATCACCTAACGAAAGCCCTGGTCTTTTAAACTCAAAAATAATAAGTGAAGTAAACTCATCGTCAGGCGAATAAGCCCATCGCTTATCAAAGACGATTAAATCTCCCTCTTTTTGAGAATCGGAGTTAACAGTTTTTAAAGTGTTTAAGCCTTTATCTGACGCAACGTATGTATGAAAAGTGAGCCTTTCATCCAACAACCACAAATTGTGTTTGTTAAACGGAACTACTTCATTATCTCCACCCATTGGGAAAATTATATTGTGTAAATCTTTCTCTTTCTTATATTTTAAGGTTTCCTCGTCCCATTCCAAAAATTTTTCAAAAATTTTCAATATTACGTTTCGACGTATAACATAAGTGGCTAATTTACTTTGAGAAAATTTATTCTCATCAACTAGGACGCGACGTAATTCCTGATGATACTCTTCGGTATTATCAATGCTTTTGCTTATAATTTTTGATACGTCCGCTTTATGTTTTTTTTCAAGTTGGTAGTTGATGTGATGTAGTTCTGTATCCAACTTTTCGGAACTCAAGTTTTCCGGCGAAATTGTGGATAAAGACACTTGCTCCTCTAACAAATGTCTATATTCAATTCCTTTTTCGCTTAACACAAAATTCTCAATTGCCTTAAATTTATCTTTTTCTACCTCAGTAATAATCGGCGCATATTCTTTATTAACTGACTTTGAAACTGCTTCTTCAATTTCTTCCAACGAAATATTTTTCAAATAATCCCCATCTTTTTCGCTGGATTTGTTAGGAAAATTGAAAGTATTCCGAAGTTCATTTAAATTATTGTCAAAATATTCGCTAGTCACAAAAATGGATAACACAAAGTCTTGTCCATTGTCGTTAATTGGTTTGTAAAGATTCGGAACTAATTTCTTTATCGGGATTGTTTTTACTAATCTTTTATGGGCGCAAAGGTAAAGTTGGTGAGTTTCCTTAGAGGTGAGACGTTTTAGGAAATAAAACTTAAATGGAACCTTATTTATTTCTACTTCATCAATTTTATTTTCACTCAAAAAGTTTCTGTAATAAACAGACAAATCGTGCCTAACCCCTTTTTCGATTATTGAAACCTTTGGCATACTGTTAGTGAGAAAAAATACTAACAGACTACTTACAATTTCATCACAAATTGTTCCGACATTAACCGAAGATTTTTCCAAAAAAGAGGTATTGTAGCGATATAGTTTGATTGTGCTCCCTGTTTCTTGGCGAGAGGAAGGAGCAGGCTCAGTGTTCTGTTGAATACCTTTATCCACCGAAAAGGTAAATTTCCGGCAAAGCATTTGTTTATCCTTTAGAAAATAGCTTTCAATATCCATTGACGCAAAAGCACTCAAAACCGTAAAGCGGCCGACACCTTTACCACCTTTTGTTAATTTTCGGTCAGTATAAGCATCATTGAAAGCCTTAAATTCCTTGTCATTGAAACCGATTCCATTATCCTTAACGATAAAAGATGTTATTGGATGGTTTCTTTCAAAATCATCGTCTAACGGTTGTTGAGGTTCATCCCGAATAATCTCAATTTCAATTACACCTGTTATTTTATTTTCTTCGATTGCGTGAATAGCATTAACAATTACCTCAAATAAAGGTAATAAATATTCGTTTGGTCTGAGGTTTATTTCACTAACTTTTCTTCTTACGTTCAGTAACATATCCATAACGACAATCCCCTCTATAATTTATGAAATCCTTACCCATCTTTCGTGATCAGATTTCCAAGATCGCAAATCATTGATTGTATAAGTATTATGCTGGTAATCAACAATGTTGTGATGATTGCCACAGAGCAGAATCAAATTTTCATATTTATCCCTTAGTTCTTTGGGGTATGTTGGATCTGCCCTTGGTCCTATATCACTGTGAGCGACTATATGGGCAATTTTCCCAAAGATTGCAGCCCGGTCTAATTCTGTTCCTTCCGAAACGCACTGGACCCGGCAATTTGGGGATGGAAAAGCACACCGAGCGGCAGCAAGCCCCACAGCAATTTTAAATCCTTTTGTCTATAGGATCGGGTTTCTTTTTTGCTATCAGAATCTTCCGACATATTGAGGGCAAACTAATTGGTGTTTGAAATTTAATAACCAAAATAAGTTATATCTAAAAAGAAAAAATAATCAAGATAAAATTTATAGATTAATTCTTTTTTCCAGATTTTCTGCGTTCTCTTTTTAACAAAGCCGCGTCCGAAGGATTTTCAGCTTCAGGTCGTCCTTTGTCCGGCTTCTGAAAATTCTCCAATTCTTTTTCTGGAATCATGCAAACTTGTCCGTTGTCGGTCTTGATCAAGAGCAGGTTAGCATTTGGAAATTTCCTTTCTCTATTTTCGCTTCACTGTTTGGTTGTACAAATCTAGTTTTTCAGTGACTTTACGTCTTGAAAGGCAAAAACTTCTAAGACTTGGTTTTATATGATTAATTTCCTTCTTTCAAAAAGTCTAAATCTAAATTTTTACCGGTCCATTTTTTCCAATGCTCCCGATGTCTGGATAATAAAATTTCCGCCATTTTGTCATCATTTTCAAACATTCCGATATTGGCTTCGATTTTTTGCCGATAATATGAAAAGGCATTAATTATCTTTGTCGTATCTTTTTTTACGAACTTCCCTGTTTCGGTTTGCTGATAGAGCTCGCCATGGGTCTGAATAATTCCAACTTCAATCAGACGTATGTCCGCATTATTAAAAATTACTCCAACTTTATCGTCTGAAGTTTTCCATTTTGTTTCAGGATTAAAAATCGAATTATAGGCCAAATAAAGTTTAATAATGAGGGACTTGGTTTTAGATAAAGAAGTTATTAGATTATTAGTGGCTATCAAGCTATCCAAACCCTTACTCTTTTGGCTATCCAAAGAATCCATAAACCGCTGCCAAGCAATCTCAGTTGCTTGGGCAAATTCGAGGTTGTGGTCAATGCAAAACTTCTTAAATTGCTTGGTTAAATCATCATCTGTGCGGAGAAAGATTCCCTTCCGATCTCGGGATCGATCGTATTTTCCCCACTTCCCTTTTTCTTTCGTAATTTTTGTTTTTTGGATATCCAAAGTTTCCGGTTTGGATATCAGGCTATCCAAATCAGTAGTTTCTTTGGCTATCCAAGTCGGCTCTTTGGCTATCAAGCTATCCAAAGTTTCGGTGTTTGGATTTCCAAGTGTTTCGGTTTGGCTGTCCAGTGATTTATTTTTTGGATATCCAATTTCTAAACTTTGGACATCCAAATTATTTTTTTTGGATGTCCGAGAATGTTCGGTTTGGATATCCAAATTATTTTCTTTGGATATCTCAGTTTGTAAGTTTTGGCTATCCAAAGAATGAGGAGTGGAATCTTCAGTATTGAAATCAAGCAAATCGGAAACCGGGTGACGAAAGGGAGTGACGTTAGCAAAGAAATCGGGTTTGGTCTTTTTTTCCCGCTTTGCTACCACAAATTTAGGTTCGTTTTTGGCTTTTTCAGTCATTAGCTAATTTTCCTTGACTCAACTACGCGTAAATTACTTTTGACGTTGAGGCGGTCTAAAACTTCTTCAGTGAAATTGAAATAGTCTTCCGATCCAAAGCTTTTCGGATCATGTTCAAAAATGGTTTTCTTCAAAGCGGGTGCACTTCGCAAAGTGGTGTTTTTGCGAATGTCGTGGGAAAACTTCAAGTCCTTAAATTTATCGGAGACGGCTTGCCAGGCCTGACCGCAAATGTTCTCGCGCTGATCGAATTCAGTCACTAAAACGCCTAATAGATTGAGGTTGGGATTACCCTTTTTGGTGTGATGAATAGTTTCAAGCAAATCAGCGACACCTTCCATCGAGTAGTAATCAGCTTTGATCGGAATAATGACATGATTCGCAGAGAGCAGGGCCTGGGTCAGGGTACTGCCTAAATTGGGCGGACAATCCAGAATACAAAAATCGTAGTCGGATAAAGTTTCCAACGCATTTTTAAGCCGGTAAAGCTCATCAAAATTGGTGAACTTATCAAGCTTTCCAATTCGGATGTCAGAAGCCAGTAAATCTAAATTTTCGAGGTCAGTTTCTAAAATGGCACTTTGAGCGGGAATTCGGTTTTCCGAGATGAGCACATCAAAAAGGGAAGTCTGGACTTCGTTTTTGTGGAAAAAGGAAACGGTGGTGTTGGCTTGCATATCAAGGTCAACTAACAAAACCCGAAAACCTTTCATGGCAAGTCCGGCAGAAAAATTGATGGCCGTGGTAGTTTTACCTACTCCGCCTTTTTGGTTGGCGATCGCAATGATTTTCATCAGGCAGCGGCCTCCGTTTTAATCTTTCGTTTGCGCCCGCGGGTTTCCGGCCGGGATAAAACTTTCTGAACATAGGATTGGTCGATAATATAAATATCACCGATTTTTTCAGCTTTTATCATCCCGCTTTGAATCATTTGAATAATTCGTCCTCTTGTTAAAGTCACCTTTTCGGCAAATTGATTGACTGTTAATTTATCCATAACTACTACAAGATAAACTAAAAATAATTTTCTTTCAAGTAAAAAACTAACTTGAATAATAACTATTTTTGTGTATAATAATTGTAGAATAAATTTTATTTTTTTTGCAAACAAAGTCTGTAAATACAAACAATATTTCAGGATTGAACTGTAAACACAAACAAAAAGGAGAATTTTATGACCAAAACAGCAACCCCAACCCAAAAACCGACCCGGGCTTTGAATGAGATTTCAAAGGATTACATCGAATTAAATTTCTTACTCGACTCCATTGAAGATGAGATTTCCCCGGAACAGCAAACCCAACTCAATGAGTTTCTGCAAGGTCTCGAAACCGACCGGAACAAAAAGGTTGATGCCTACTGTGCTGTAATTCGGGAACTCGAAGCCCGCGGTGCAGTTCGCAAAGCAGAAGCCGATAGGATAAGCAAGTTATCAGGTTATGTCGCCAACCGTGCCAAACGGCTCAAATGGCTATTGCTTAATTTTCTTCAAACACAGGGAATGGAAAAGATTGAAACCGATTTCAACGTCATTCGTCGTTCGGCGATTACGTCGAAGCGATGTGGCTGATGCTCCAGCAGGACGAGGCGGATGACTACGTGA